>JBAXYW010000443.1:0-3629 GCA_041670605.1 Lentisphaeria bacterium | reverse complement strand
TGTACCTTCTTCGCACCCTGCGATATGCCCTTCAGCAGAACCGAAAAACGGTTTCGCGACAGAATCGGAAAAACCACTCCGATCTCACCGCCGGGAAACTTGCTGCGCACTTCGGCGGCAATATCATCGACACTGACGTAATTCCCCTGAGTCCGAGCTACCACCGATTCAGTGATCCCAATCACATCATGATCCCGAAACGCAAAACCTTCCTGAGCCGAAGCCGCCAGCAAAGCCTTGATAACCTGGTCTGATAAATCATTTCCCTGCCGGAAAATCGGGCAGCGGATGCCCCGCACCACCGTGCCTACAGTACGCATTGAGATCCCTTGCTTAAATCAATCAAATAAAAAACAGACAAAAAAAAGCCCTGAAACCAGCATGAACTGCGGTCAGCCTGCCGGATACCAGGGAAAATGCCTGGAATAATAACACAAACAATTTACATAATATAGCCGAAATCCCTTTTTTTGCAAAAAATCAAAATCAGCAGTGCTGGGAAAAAGGGAAAAAAGGGGACATTGTAATGCATCAGATGAACCTGAGGGACAAAGGTATTTTTTTTTACAACGAAAAGACTCAAAATGACACGAAAAAATTTCATGGGAAGAACGACGCATGATAGCAGTCAACGCCGCTTCCATGAAATTTTTTCGTGTCCGTCCGTGTTTTTTTGTTGTTAAAAAAACTGTCTGAGAGCTATTACCAGCTTCGTTTAAATCCCCACAGGCGGAAAGAATAGGCTCTTCCTTCTTCAGCAGGAATGGAAGCGCTGTCAACAGAAAAAGTGACTTTACTGGCAATTTTATCCATCGGAACTGCATACGTTTTCCCAGTACCCTTTTCATCGTAATAGAGCTGGGTCCCCGCATGCAGAAAGAGAGCGATATACTCGCCTTGTTTCAGGCGCAAGGCTTCCCTTCCGCTGAATTTAAAGGTGACCTTATCCCCTTTGATCTTTGATTTGCATGCCGGCCCCAAAGCCACAACTTCGTAAGTACCCACGCTGCCGCTAAGTGCGGTCTGCCGGACAGTGCAGAAAGTCACCATGGATGGAGAATCGCAAAAGATTTCACCCTCCAGCAAGGTCATGTCAAAGAGAGCGGGATTCTCCAGGTCAAGCAGCAGCACATTATTGCTGATCAGAAATTTGCTGCGCTTTATTGTTTCGTTGCCAATATAGCAGTCATACAACTCGTCTACTGTCTTCTGTATAGTACGCTGAATCTCCAGAAAGATATTTCGGATATTGCCCCGGGTATCATAGAGATAATTGTCGATCGCCTTTTTTTCCTTGCTCAGCACCTCGCTGCGGTATTTATACTGCTGGAGATCAGCCGTCAAAACTTCCCGGGTATTTGTCAGACGTCTGAGATCATCTTCCAAACCATTTTTAATACTCTCCTGCTCCAATATCTTTTGCCGCAATTCCTTCTCTTCAGGGGTCCAAGGGGTCGCACAGGATGAAAACAACAAAAGGAGAAAAATCCCTGGCAACAGACAACAAAGTTTTTTCATCGTCAACTCCATTAACAATCACCGCAATTGCGCCTTAATCCAAATAGGTACTGCCAAACAGACGAAAGGAAAAAGCCCTGCTCTTCGATTTCAAATCAGGCTGTACACTGGTCAACTCCGAAAGATAGGGCAGATCAATGGCCGTTTTCCCAGAAATCATTTTTTTTACCGGAATTTCTGCGGTAATTCCAGTGCCGCCTGCATCATAATAAACGCCGGCATGGGGTGTAAGCAGGATTCCGACCAGATTCCCGTAAAAGGCGGTCATGCGTTTGTCTCTGGGAAAAACGATTTTCTGCTTTCCAGGGGTTTGACAAATAAATTCCTGGCTGAGGCTTTCCACAACATACAGATCCTTTTTTTCCCGGGCTGGTCGCAGAACGCAGAATTGGACTGTCGCTTTATTCGCCAGGCAGAGTTCTCCGCCGCAAAAAATCACTTTGTCGACATTGACATGATTTTTCCGGTCGATAAGCAGCATCCTCTCTGTATTTGAAAGGGTCATCCCCCTGCTTATCGGAGCATTGCCAAAGAAGCAATCATAGAGATCCTCTTCACTGTCCTCGCAAATCTTCATCAGATTGGTAAACGAGCTTTTGATCTGCTGCCGGGCAATGCCGATGTTTTTTTCACCGTCCCGTTTTTCCTCCTGAAGAACGCCGATCTTTTCTTTAAAATGATCAATTTGACGTTGCTTGGTGACTTGCTCTTTTTCCAGAACCTCCTTCTCCAGACGATAAGCTGCATTCCTGGCCAGCAAATCATCCAAGTACTTTTGGGTCGGCGGCTTAGGATCACATCCCGCCAGGATAAACAACAGACTACACCCGCAAAATAATCGAAGACCTTTCAGCATCTGTTTTGTTCCTTCCACTGCCTCTGAACCAAAACTAAAGAAACTGGGACAAGACGCTTTCTACTGGATGTACAAAGCCATCAGCGGAAAAGTTTTGCCAACCAGACAATCCGGCGCGGATCTTCAGGAAGATTTTCCCTATCCTTTATCAAGTCCGGATGAAAATAATCCACCAGAAAGAATCTGGTTACATTAATACGCAATTCGGATTTTTCATCCAAGGAGCTGATTTTCCCCTCGCAAATCACATCCACCTCAGCAAGCAGGGCAAGAAATTCCCTCCTTGTATGGGCCTGCAGCTCACCAGTCAGCGAGAGCACCTGGAGATCGTTTAAAAGAGCGTCCGAAGCTTGAGTCAAATCCGGCTGAATTTCTTTCTCCCAAAGCTCTTCCTGACTTTTCTTGCTGATCCTCTCAACCGGGCAGTCACCTAGTACTGCCCAGATATTTTTCAGTTCGCAAAGGTAATCATTCTTCAAGGCACCAGTACGAAAATATTTTTCCTCTTGCAAACGGACACGAGTTTTCCTGAAATCTTTTTCGGCTTTTTGCATTTCCTCGAGCCATCTCGTCATTCCCAGAGCCTGATCCAATAACTTCTGCACTTCGGGATGCTGCTGATACCCTTCCACAGCCAGTGCTTTTTGAAATTCTTCAGCAGCTTTTTCCCAGTTTTCAGCATTAAAGAACTTTTTTCCCTGCTCTTCAAAGTTTTGAAAAATCCTGCCACGGACATATGTCAGCTGCATCTTAAGTTCCAGATCATTCTGATAACCAGGCAAACTCAACAGCTGCACCAGAAGTTTTTCAGCCTCGTGCCAATCTGCTCGTTGCATGGTGCCATCCAAGTCACTTTTCAAACCCTGGAAACGAAGACTATTCTTGATCTTGTCAAGTCCTTCTTTGACTCTTTGATCCTGAGCATAGCCTGGCACCTTGCCAGCTTCTGTGTACTTCATTTCCGATGCGGCAAATTGCCCATCCTGTAACAAGGGTCCGGCCTCTGCAATCAACTGCTCAAAGCGATTCCTCTCTACTGTCTTTTGCTCTTCGTCAGCAAGCAAATGAGCTTCCTGCCGGTTTTTCAAAGCCTCGGGATGTTTCTCAAAACCGGGAACTTTCAATGCTTTTTCGAAAGCCTTGACTGCCTCCCAATATTGATGCTGCTTCAAAAGGCTCCTGCCTTCTCCAAAATGCCTTTGAAAATCCAGGCCATTGAGGGCACTTTGCTGCCCCGCCAATGCCTGCGCCTTCT
>JBAXYW010000442.1:0-3657 GCA_041670605.1 Lentisphaeria bacterium | reverse complement strand
GTATTCTGTTCTATTTGCTAGCCCCGCAGGGGTGGCCTCATCTTAGCCCCGGGCAACGCCCGGGGTAGGCGTGTAGTTTGTAAATAGTGCCCTGTAGGGGCACCTCAATGATTCATTTCACACTCCGATATATTTTAAGTTAGCGCCAATAGGCGTCCTCGCCGGCATCCGGTATCGCGGTTCGTTTTCGTCTCGAAAAGAGGTTGCTCAAAAAAGTTCTGCTGAACGTCCCCAGTCGTATTTTGTTTCCTTGATGCTTTGTATGCTCGGCATAGGCCAGAAAAATGTCGTCTGTGGCTTACTTAAAAAGATGCCGCTATGGATTAAGCTATAGGAAAAACGGGTGGAATAGGTGCGATCAACGACCTTGGCTCCTTTTTCCTGCTGTTGCCGAATTTCCTGTATGCAAGTCAGCAGATGTTCCGGATGCTCGTCGTAAACATTGCCAATATTACCGCTGGCATGCAAGGTTTCCAAATCATCAATGATGCGCAGATCGGTAAAAAGCAGCGCCGGCACCCGGGTGCGTGTGCTGGGCGCTGTCATATAGGCTCCGAATTCGGCTGGTTTCAGACGACTGACTACCAGAGGTAACACGGGGCATAGCTCCTTATAAAGGCCCACCCCACGCCACTTTTCCGGAACAAAATCACAAGAGCTGTCCCAAACCGCTGATTTTAATTCCAAACTGCGTCCATCTCGTGTGACTAAATAGAGCGAACCTAAAGCATCAAACGGGATATGCTCCAGAACCCGATAGATCGATAAATAAAAAGAGTTCTTCGGCTGCCCTTTTTCATGGGGAACACATTTTGCCAGGGCTTCATCCCAATTAAAAGGCCCTTTGGCTTCTTTTAATTGAATGAAAATCAACGCTTCCGCCGACCCCTTGCGCGCACCAACCGCCATGTAAGAAGCAAAGGCTTCCGGCTCAAGCTGCGAAGCAATCAATGCTTCCATCGGAAAAACGCTCAGATAAAAATACGGTTTCATGGCTTGCCTCCTTCTGTCAGGGCATGAATGAACTCAGCCAGGCATAAAGATTATAACGGCTGAAGATCGAAACGCTTATCAGGGCAACGACAGACATGATTTTGATCAAAATATCCAACGAAGGACCAACGGTGTCTTTCAGCGGATCACCAACCGTATCGCCGACAACAGCAGCCTTATGCGCAGCAGAACCCTTGCCGCCAAAATGCCCGTTTTCAACATATTTTTTACCATTATCCCAAGCACCACCGGCATTCGCCGTAAAAAGCGCGAGCACAATCGCCGACAAAGTCGTGCCAATTAAAAGGCCGCCGACAAATTCAGCGCCAAAGATAAAACCGAAAACCAGCGGCGATAAAACTGCAATCAGCGCCGGAATTTTCATTTCATGCAAGGCACCGATGGAAGAAATTTCGATGCATTCGCGATAATTAGGGAGACTCGTTCCGGCCATAATTCCAGGATTATCCTGGAATTGTCGACGCACTTCCTGTACCATTTTACGGGCTGCGTTTGCCACCGATTCAATCAAAATACCGGAGAACAGATAGGGCAGGGCTGCTCCGACGGCGGCTCCGGCCAAAGTTCTGGTATTAATCATATTCAAAATCAATTCAAAATTAGCTTCGGTTGCGGCTTCTCCCGCTTGGGCATACAGATACGAAGCGAAAAGTGACAAAGCGGCCAGCGCGGCACTGCCAATGGCAAAGCCTTTGCCGATGGCAGCCGTGGTATTGCCCACCGCATCCAGACTGTCGGTGATTTCCCTGACGCGGTGATTTAATTTGGCCATTTCACTGATCCCGCCTGCATTGTCAGCAATTGGACCATAGGTATCGACTGAAACGGTCACCGCGACAAAGGATAGCATGCCAATAGCCGCCATTGCCACCCCGTACAAACCAGCCAGTGCATGAGCCAGGATAATTGCAAAAGCCAGCACGATGACTGGCAAAATCACGGATTTCATGCCATTGGCCAGGCCTTGTGTAATGGTCAACGCCGCTCCCTCTCTGGAGGCTTCTGAAATGCGCTGAGTCGGCGCAAAATCATAACTGGTATAACGTTCAGCCAAACGTCCAATCAGAATACCACTGATGATACCGGTCACTGCGCAAGCCCAAGGAGAAAAGCAGCCCAGAGCAAAACCCAGACTGGTCAGCTCTTCTTGAGGAAAGGCTACCAGACTGACCAACCCGGTACTAATGATGGTCAGAGAGGCGGCAATCCAAGTGACCAGATTTAATTCCTGATGTGGATGATCCGAAAGTTTTTTCAGCATCATGTAGGCGATGCCCAAGACGCAGGAACACAGCCCCAAGGCAGCAAAGATTAATGGATAACGCAGCAGGCTTTGCAGTAATTCCGGGCTGAGTGGTTGTGCGCTATGGGAGCGGGTATAAAACAAACAGCCCGCCAGAATCAATGCCGAGGCGAGCGCACCGACGTAACTTTCCAGCAGGTCAGAGCCCAGGCCGGCGACATCGCCGACATTATCGCCGACATTATCAGCGATGGTGGCCGGATTTCGCGGATCATCCTCCGGAATGCCGGCTTCGGTTTTGCCAACCAGATCCGCTCCCATATCCGCCGCCTTGGTGTAGATTCCGCCCCCCACCCGGTTAAACATCGCGATAATCGAACAGCCCAATGCATAGCCGGACACCGTCATGGTAAAAGGGATGTCGTGGATTCCTGGGATCCCCAACCAGTTATTATGCAATGTCATTTGCTCTGGGCTGGCCTGTCCGAGCCATTTTCCAAAAACCAAATACAGGATGCCTAAACCGAGCAAAGCAAAGGCAGCGACTAGAAGTCCCATGACACTTCCGCCTTGGAAAGCCAGCTTCAGGGTCTGACCCAAGCTTTCAGTTTCTCTGGCGCGATTTGCGACCCGGACGTTTGCTATGGTTGCGGTATGCATCCCGATCCAACCAGCTCCGCCACTCATGCAGGCACCGAGAATAAAAGCAATGCCAGCCTGCCAGGATACCACAATGATTAATATGAATACGATAAGGATGGCAATATAAAAGATCGTTTTATATTGCAAACGCATAAAAGTGTCGGCACCATCTTTGATCGCCCCGGCAATCTGCTGCATTACTGCATTCCCTGGAGATTGTTTTTTCAGATTGAGAAAATTCAGCCAAGCCAAGAGCAAGGCTGTAAAAATAGAAACAATGAGAAGTGCATACATAAAATTACTTCCTCCAAAACAAAAAATGTTTTTATCCATAAAACCAATGAGAAAAACATAACTCATAGAAGCGCAAAAACAAGTAAAGGAGCCGTTTTTTGTCCCCGTCTCCGCAATACTCTTTTCCTAAAGAGCAGGTGGTAGAGGACGTATGGGACTTATGGGACTTATGGATATGACAATAGGGCAATGAGCAGGAAAAGCACAGAACAAGCATGCCATTGTCACATCATCCTATCCATGTGTCCTATGCGTCCCCTAAGTCCCATGCACTTTTTTAGAAAACACCCCCACCTAAAGAAAAGAGTATTGCCCCACAACTTACAACTTACAACTTACCTATCCCCCGCCCCCGTCCCCGTTCCCGCCCCCCACAATTTACAATTTACAATTTACAATTTACAATTTACAATTTACAATTTACAATTTACAATTTACAATTTACAATTTACAATTTACAATTT
>JBAXYW010000441.1:0-3664 GCA_041670605.1 Lentisphaeria bacterium | reverse complement strand
CGTTTCCTGCATTAAAATAATAGCCCGGGGACAAAATGCGATTCCATTTGAAAAGTTACCGGCTGAAATTGCAAAGAGGCGGACAAACGTGTATTGTTAACGACATTCTTTTGCGGGAACGTTTGTTCTGAAGCAATCTTATTTTTTAATAGCCATGCAGCTGGATGATCGCAATACGATGATGATGCAACGTTTTATTTTACTGTCCCCGGCAGGGGATTTTACCGCCCTTGCGGCGGCTTTGGACAATGGTGCTGATGCCATCTATTTTGGTGTCGGGAAATTGAATATGCGAAGTTTGGGTAGTGCGAATTTTTGTCTTCGGGATCTGCCGGAAATCGTTCGACGTTGCCATGTCCGCGGCGCCTCGGCCTGGTTGGCGCTCAATACCGTCATCTATGAAGCGGAATTGGCGGAAGTGGAAGCGCTTTGTCAAGCCGCCAAAGCAGCTGGTGTTGCGGCCGTGATTGCCGGGGATTTGGCAGTTTTGCAGATTGCCAGAGCTTGCGGCTTAAGCGTCCATCTCTCAGTACAGGCTAATATCTGCAATTCCCGTGCGATGCAATTTTATGCCGGCTTTGTCGATGTTGTCGTTCTCGCGCGGGAGTTGACTCTGTCGCAAATCCGAAAGCTTTGCGAACAAATTCAAAACGACAATATCCGCGGCCCCTCGGGGAATTTGCTGAACGTGGAGATCTTCATCCATGGGGCTCTCTGCATGGCAGTGGCTGGCAGCTGTTATCTCAGCCTGGCGGAATACAATTCCTCCGCAAATCGGGGCGCCTGTTTTCAGAATTGCCGGCGTTCCTATACCTTGCGCGATACCGAAACGGACGCTGAGATTCTTCTCGATCAGCAATATTTGTTGTCGCCGAAAGACCTCTGTACTCTTCCTGTTCTGGATAAAATTCTGTCTTCCGGCGTCTGCATTCTTAAGATTGAGGGCAGGGGGCGTTCGGCGGATTATGTAGCAGCAGTGACTTCGGTTTACCGGGAAGCAATCAATGAATTCTGCTCCCTTGGCCACATCGATCGGGAAAAAATCCCTGCCTGGCAACAGCGCTTGAAAAGCGTGTACAACCGGGGCTTCTGGGAAGGCGGCTATTATCTCGGGGATAAAATCTCTGCCTGGGCTAAAACAGGAGAGAACCAGGCACAATACCGGAAGAGCTTTCTCGGTCCGATCGTTAATTACTATGGCAAAGCGCAAGCCGCTGAAGCGACCTTGCAGGCCGGGCAACTCTTGCCTGGCGAAAAAGTCCTGATCATCGGCCCGACAAGCGGCGCTATCGAAGTGACTGTGCCGGAAATCCGCCGCGATGGTCAAGCCATCTCCCAGGCCTGCAAGGGCGATACAATCACCTTCCACTGCCCGGACAAAGTCCGCCCGAACGATCAACTGTACCGTTTACAGGCAAAGCGAAAAAATCTTCACCCGCCGGAAAAGTCTGATCCCGGTCACGGGGCTGGGCGGTGACCATTACAACGGCATTGCGACTCTGTTTGAAGAGAAGGTCTATCTGGCGAAAGTCTGTAGAGCTTGTTCCCGCTTGCGGGCTGAGGCCAACGTATTGGAGCTACCCAGTTGCGTAGGCATCGCCCATCGCCGGACTCCGGGTATTCCGCTGAACCGCTGGGCTCAGCCTTTTTTTTCTTGCGACTCTCAGGTTGTGTATTGCACCAATGGCAGCAGCGCGGACGCTTTGTTAACAGCACGAATATGCAAGGCTGGTATGAGTTACTGCGCAGTCAGGGCGTGAGCTCCTCCTCTGAAGTCGACGAAGTTGTCAACCATATCAAAAGTGTCAAATTATTTTTCAAAAGTGTCATTTAGTTTTGTCTTAATTAGTTATATTATAAAAACAATTTCCAATGTTGCTCATATCCGTCAAATTTGTCTGATTGCATTCGCTTTTCGAAGCAGCGTTCTGAATGCATCGGTTGTTGAAAAGTTGGTTGTGTTCGAGGTCATTGCCATTTGCTGGTATTGGTATTGGGTAAAGAACGTGTTGCGGCATGAAGAATTTTCGGTCTTAAGATATCAAACGAAACAATGGAGTTTTTGTTCATGGAAAATGGTAAATTGGATTCGGCCGTTATTGGTTTGGGGGAGGGATTCCGGCATATCAAGGCTTATCAGGAAAATCCCCGCTATAAACTCAAAGCGCTTTGTGATCCGCTACCCGAACAGATCAAACGGCGCAGAACGGAGTACCAATTACCCTCTGAAATCTTCTGTTGCGGGGATTATCGGGAAATAGTCGATCAGAAAAATATCGATGTGGTGTCAGTATGTTCTCCGGATTATTTTCATGCAGAACAGTCTATTGCCTGTTTGGAGGGCGGAAAGCATGTGCTTTGCGAAAAGCCTATGACTCTGGATTTGAAGGAAGCTTCTGCGATCGTGGAGGCGACCCGCAGAACCGGGCGTACCTTTATGATTGCGCATCCTACCCGGTACACGCCTGCGTTTGTTCTTGCCAGAAAGATGATCGCACGGGGAGATATCGGCGAGCTGTTTATGGCGGAAACTGAATATGCGCATAATTACCGTCATGTCGGCGGGCAGAACAATTGGCGTAAGGATGCACGTAGAGATCCTTTGCTTGGAGGCGGCTGTCATGCGGTCGATCTGCTGCGCTGGGCGGTTGATGATTTGATCGATGAAGCTTTTGCTTATGGCACAAAAAAAGGTCTGGCGGACTGGCCGATTGATTATGACTCTTATTTCTGTCTTTATAAATTCAAGGGGGGTGTCATTGGGAAAGTGATGTGTTCCATCGGGCTGTCGCGGCCCTATACGATGCGCAGCGTTTTCTATGGGACAAAAGGCACCATCGTCTGTGACAACCTGAGCAGCACCATGCAGCTTGCCAGCGTCCCCTTTTATGGAGTCGACGCTGATCAGACATCGTTCATCTCGATTCCGGTCGATGTGCAAAATCACAATGTCGAGGCACAGGTTCAGCTGTTGTCGGAGATTGTGCTGCATGGTGCAACAAACACTGCTGATGCCGTCGAAGGAGCCCGGACGGTTTCAGCATGCTGTGCTGCCATCGAATCCGCCCACAGCGGAAAACCCGTCAAGGTATGCAACGATTTCTGAAACAGCAACATTTTTTCAAGACGAATTTCTGTTTTGAGAGAGGCCTTGCAATCAAGGAAGACAGGGGATTATAATGGAAGCAGGATTTTACGAAGCGGATATTACTCCGGCAATTGGTATGGAACGCCCGGCCACTTATTATAAAATTTATGTTGAGCGTATCCATGATCCTCTGAAAGCACGGGCACTTGTGCTTTGTGACCATTCCAAAAAGATTGCTCTGGTCGGAGTGGATATCTGTTTTCTGGGGGAAGCGGTTGTAGAGCGTGTTCGCAAGGCACTGCCTGATTTTACTGTGGGGCTTAGCGCATCGCACACGCATTATGGCGGCCCTATGGGAATGTCGCCAGCCATGAAGGATACTCCGGAATTGATCCGAAAATTGATGAATGAAGAGAGCGTCTGTGAGAACTCGGATTATACGACTCATCTGGTGAATCAGATCGTCACGGCAGTGAAAATGGCTGAAAAACGTCTGGAGCCCGTGCAGCTTTCTTTTGGCACAGGCGATGCGGAGGGGATTACGTTTAACCGCGGGTTCCGCATGAAAAGCGGTCG
>JBAXYW010000440.1:0-3664 GCA_041670605.1 Lentisphaeria bacterium | reverse complement strand
TATCAACCCGGGCGCGAAAAGCACTGGCAACCCAGTCTTTTGAAAAACTGGTTACACGATCCCCGTCATGGGAAACTTTCATCATGCGCCCAATCGCATCCATTTCACCTTTTTTCAGGAAATCTGCATAAGCAGCAGAGCGTTCTGCCTCGCTCAAGCCAAATAAAACCACCCCGCGGATCGGATACAAGCCATCCGCTGGCGGCTGATGCCCAGCGCAATATTCCTGAAGCGGCAAATCCGGCACCAAAGACTGCAATTCTGCCAAAGTGGCTTTCTCCGGCAGCATCAGCAGAATCCGATAAATGCTCGCCAGAGGCACCTGCAAGGTGCGCACATTGACATCGCGCAAATGCTCCAGCAAATTGCGATACTGCGGAAAAAAATGCCGGATCAGCTGAAAGCCGATGCGATAACAGGAAATTCGATGGTTGAACTGGTTCTTTGCTTCGCTTGACTTGCGAGCCTTGATCCCGGAATCACAAACAACCATCGCATAATTTTCCGGAAAAAACACTGTTTCTTCGACTGCAAAAGGGAAAAATTTGACTTTAACGACGCTGCCCTGGCAGCCCATTTTGACAGCGGCATGGTCTGCGCTGCCGCCGCGGGTTCCGACGAACCATTCTCCTTCCCCGCAGAGGGTGACCAACTGAGCCGGGAAAGTTTTCAAGTCATTGACTGCGATGGCGGCTTCTGCGGCTCCCACAATCAGGCTCGAGGAAGAACTCAAGCCGGCCGCCATCGGGATGTTGCCGGCGACAATCAGATCCATGCCGCGCAAAGGACGCATGGCAAATTTTTTCTGCAGCCGGAGGACAGCCGCTTTGATATATTCCGACCAATCCACTCCATACTCCTTGAAACGCTTCATCAGCGCTTCGCTGGCAACAACTGAATTCCAGTCCTCCCAGGGCAGTTCCGCCACCAGTTCTGAAATTGAAAATTCACTGCCAGGGAACTGTTCGGGATTGCAATGCCGTATGCTCACCAGATCATCATTGCGCGGATGCACCAGCATGATCGTTTCAAAACTGATCGTCATCAGATTACAGTTTCCACCTTGGTGATCGACATGCCGCCCCATCACATTCAGGCGACCCGGCATACGGATGATACCAACAAGGGATTCCACAGGCTGGTAGTGGGAAAATTCCTGCAAGACGGCTTTGATCAGATCGGCCTGACGGGCGATAATTTCGGCTTCATTTCCATAGATTTCCTGAAGCTGCCGGCTGATCGGACTGTCCGACCGGGACATTCCGGAAAAATACTCCTGCCATTGAGCCAGCGCTTGAAACAAATCCGGATTCCAACTGAGCTGATCTTCCTTCAAACATCCCTCGCGAAGCACCTTCTCGACTTCCAGCAGTTCTGCAGGATTATTAAAGCCCAAAACCAGATTCGGATCATCGACTTTCAGCATGCGAACCAGGGGCACTTTCTTTTTCTGCAAAGCATCCTGATAAACGATGGCCAATAGATCCGACAAATATTCCTCCTGCTGAGCATTCTCCCGGGAAAGCTTCTGCAGAGCATTGCGCAGAATTCCGAATTTCAACAGATAGACGGAGGTATTGCCATAAGGAAGCTCGGCAGCCTCTTCCGGGCTGAGCTTGAGAATACCAGATGTCGTCTCAAACGCAAAATAGGTCTTGTCTTCCGGAATCAGCTCGAGCAGTTCCGAACAGGAAATTTCTGTCTCGCTATGCAGACGCCGCCAGAGCTCACCAAAAGCGCGTTCCGCTTTCTGGGGATTCGCCTCTTTGCCTTCCCCGAAAAAGTTGTCCTGTAACAGCTGCAGTAGTTTTTCCCGTCCGGGGCAGCCGTCTGTTTCAGCCATCTTTCGCAGAATTCTGTAGGTTTCCCGTTGCCGGATATCAGCCATTTCGATAATTGCTGCCGGTCGTCCTTGCTGGTCGCAGACAATGCGTCCCTGGCTTGATTTCGGACGACAGCGCAGCGAGAGCAGGGCAAGGTCGGCTGTACTGCTGAAATATTCATCAAAAAACCGTTCCAATATTGCCTGATCGATCAAACGGTCACCGGCGACGATCAGCAAATTCGCCTCATCAGGAATGACTTGCAAGCCCTGTTGCAAGCAACGCAAAGCATTTGCCGTCCCCAACTGTTCGCGTTGATAAACATACGCTACATTGCTGAATTCGTTGCCAACGCTTTCCAGTACTTGCCCAGCTAAATTACCAACTACAACGACATGCTGGCGTATGCCGCATTGCTCATAGGTTTTCAATGCCCGGTTAATAGCCACCACCCCATTGACCTTGAAACAAACCTTCGGACATTGTGCGAGACCCATGCGAGTGCCACGACCAGCAGCCAGAATAATCGAAAAATCAGGAAGTGAAGAAGACATCAAAAACTCCTGTTAATAATAGACGCAAATGCACTTTTATTAATATAACCCTTAGACGTCCATAACATGAGAAAACAAAAATCCCCCACTCCCCGACTGATTACAAAAAAAAGTAATTCGTCAGTACCACACACACTTACTATCGGAAGAACCTCGGAAAGATCTGTCCAACCGAAACAGACCGATAACTAAAATACTTTTTAATTTGCTCTTTTTATATATATATTTAAAAACTCAGTTGTAAAAAACGAATTGAGCTGTATATTTATTTGTTAATTTTTTCCAAAAATTTTATTTTTGAGTAAATTATGTGTCTGAGTCGTTAGTTTTTAAAGCGTAAAGGAGAAAAATGAAAAAGAAAAATTTATTCACCTTGATTGAGTTACTGGTGGTTATTGCGATTATCGCGATTCTAGCGGCGATGTTGTTGCCGGCTCTGTCGAAGGCTCGTGAGAAAGCGAACTCGATTTCTTGTTCGAGTAATTTGAAACAGATGGGGACGACTTCGATGATGTATTTGGATGCACATGATGACGTATTAGTTTCGGGGTATTCTAAACGTGGAACTACCAACACGTATTGGGCTGGCTTGTTGCGTATTTATTCTGGTGATACCAAAATGTTCCGTTGCCCAGCCTGTACGGTTTTCAGTACTAATCCCATTGGTACTGACGACCCGGATAAAGATTCCTTGAACGCTCAGACTTGGGAACTAAGTTATGGCATCAATCAGACCTATAATTGGGCTAGTGGCACCTCACCGCTGGGAGTATCAGCCGACAAAGGTCGGCTTGATAAAGGTTTCCCAATTACTAAAGTTGCCGAACCCGGCGGAACAATTCATATTGCTTGTAATGTGGTAACCGATGGCAGCAATGCAAGCGTTACTACCGGCGATTACTGGTGTGGAATTTATGGTGCCGAAGCCTATGATGGAACTCTTGATGCCGACGCATCACTTTCTCTGGTAAAAACCAGGATCAGCAACAATGGTGTTGGGGATGCGACCACAGCGGCAAAAGCCTGGCCACATGGACGTCGAGCAAATTTCCTCTGGCTGGATGGACATGTCAGTTCTATGAAGGAAAATGAAACCAAACGCAAAGACTGGACCGCTATCAAAGACTGATTTACCCTCATGTCGTTTGCTAAACGCCGCTTCCGAATTCAGGGAGCGGCGTTTTTTTGTTGGCTGCGGAGGAAGTTAATGAACAAAAATAACCGATGCCTTGGACATCATCCTCGTGAATTCGTTCCGCATCGCTGGATCGAGATTAACTGCATTTT
>JBAXYW010000439.1:0-3664 GCA_041670605.1 Lentisphaeria bacterium | reverse complement strand
TTTCTCATTCTGACGCCGTCCGAGATAGGAACAAGGCTTGACACCATGCCGAAAATCCCGTTCCAGCCCGGCATGACAGTGGATAATTTCTGGACTAAACAGCAACAGGGTCAACGCCTGCAGCTAAATCTCCATCCTCCATCCGCCCAAGGAAGTCACTGGCACCAAAATCGGGCAAAGTGTTATCAAAACCGGTCAGCTCAACCCAAAGCCATTTCTCAAAGTCTGTTTCTACACTCGCCATACCCTCGTTCCCAAGTCTTTCTTGCGTCTTTCAATAAACTATACCAGGCCATGACTTTTTTGGGTAATATCCCATTTTTTGTGATGAGACATCGTATTTAACAAAGGTGCAACTGCCCTTTATTTTTTAAAAATCTAACTTCCAAAACTTATAACGAGAAGTGAATGCAGGGTAAAATTAACATAGATTTGTTCACTTGCAACTCAAAAATGAATCTTCTCCCGTTGAAATGATTACAAGCGTAAATTCTCTTTTTCAACCCTGACGATTTGAGCGATTGAAAAAAAAAGATTTTCCATTATAATTAGGGAATACCATAAATCGCCGAAGACGATGTAACAACACACTACTTTCTTTCTACATATGTCCACTTCCTTTACAAATTTTTCCGACGATCGTGTCATCGATTATCTTTCGGCCACACGGATTATCCTTCAGGAGGGTACCGAAAACAGCGAAGTTCTGTTACAACCTGGTTCTGGACAGGCCTCCACCAGGCCGGCACCGGAATGCCGAATAGAGCCCGGCGGTTTTGTCTTGCTTGATTTTGGCCGTGAAATTCAAGGCGGTTTACGCTTTGTCACCGGACGAATGCAAGGACCCAAAGCGCGGATCCGGGTTACGTTTGGGGAATCCGTTTCAGAAGCCTGTTCGCATCCCGATTACTGGCATGCCCTCCAAGAAACCACCCTTGAACTTCCTCATCTTGCCAGTACACCGTTGGGGGAACTTGGCTTTCGCTTCGCCCGGCTGGAAAATCTGGAAAGCGAACGATCCGTCTTTCTTCGTGAAGTTATGGCGTCTTTCCAGCATCGAAAACTGCAACGTCTGGCCTCTTTTGAATGTTCCAATCCCCAGTTGAACCAAATTTGGGAAACTGCAGTTTATACCCTTGAACTCTGCCTCCAGAATTATGTTTGGGATGGCATTAAACGGGATCGCTTGGTCTGGATGGGAGACCTCTACCCCGAGCTGTTGACCGCAGGTTGTATCTTTGGACGCCTGGATGTCGTCGAACGAAGCTTGGATTTTTTGCGCCAGGAAACACCACTACCCGCAATGATGAATGGGTGTTACACCTATTCCATCTGGTGGATTCTCGCCCAGTACGCATGGTTCCGATTGCATGGTCATTCAGCATACCTTGAAGCTCAACGAGAATACCTGACTGCACTCCTGAAACTTTTTGCCTCTCAGATTTGCGCCGATGGGCAAGCGAATTTTCAACAAGGCTGGGGGCTTTTGGATTGGGCCACCGGGACAAGCCAGGAAGCCGCACCAGCCATTCTGGCCGGCAATCACGCACTGCTGCTGATCGCTTTTCGCCGTGGCGCTGAACTATGCCGAAAACTCGGTGAAATACAATGTGCCGAAGAATGCGAATGCGCTACCAAACGGATGGCGGCTTTCCTTCCCCCCATCACCGAAAGTACTGCCGCAAACGCCTTCCAGGTTCTCGCCGGCCTGCGAAACGCAAAAGAAGTCTATAAAAACTGTTTTGCAAAAAAACTACCCGGCGGTCTCTCGACCTTCCTGGGCAGTTTTGTTCTCGATGCCTGCGTACTTGCCGGACAGCACCGCAAAGCACTTGCATGGTTGAGCCAATACTGGGGCACCATGCTGGAATTTGGAGCAACGACCTTCTGGGAACATTTTGACCTCAAATGGACACAAAATGCCGCCCGCATCGACGAACCAGTGCCACCCGGGAAACGCGATATTCACCGCGATTCAGGGGAAGGCTGCTACCAGGGTTTTCGTCATAGCCTCTGCCATGGCTGGGCTTCCCTCCCCGCCGTCTGGCTGCAACGCCATGTGCTCGGAGTTGAGATTCTCGCTGCGGATCAAGTTTCTTTGTCTCCACGGCTATCAGGACTTGCCTGGGCAAGAGGCTCCGTGTATACCCCATTCGGCCCAATCGAAATCGAAGTCAACTCCCGGAAGTTTCATTATTCCGCTCCTCCGGAAATCAATATCGTCCCCCACGATTTCCTCTCCTTTCCGTGAACCGTAAAAGGACTCTTTCCTGTTAGCATGACCACTTCACAGCAATTGTGCGAAAGAACCGTTAAAAAATAACTACTACAAGTTGCTGCAAAAATCTGCAGGCATGGAAAATATTTTTCATTTACCACTGTTATCGGGATCAGACTTTTCCGGCGGAGTAATATTTTTTCGCTTTACCTGTAAACGGTACAGTTGATCGTTCGAGCGGACTTTTCCCGGGCAGTGGGAGGTGATTGTATCGCCTTTGCAGGCCTGGGGGATGGCTTGACCATCGCGGCGGATTTCCGGCACGGTCACTTTGATAACGCCGCTTGTCGGGCCGATGATCAAGACTTTTTCGCCAGGCAGGAGTTGCCCGGCCTGCAAGGTCGCTTGTATGTTGTGTTTTAGCCGAAGCGACGCTCCGCGAAAATGGGAACCAGACTCGTCGGAGCGGAAGCGGAGCTTCGGCGGATTTCTTTTTTCGCTTCCTTTTTTCTTTTGGTATCCAGTGGTCCTAGTAGGTAATAATGTTTCATTGTTTGACTGAACCGGCCACTTTAGCCTGCGTGGCTCCCGCGGGCTTCAGTCCGCTTCCCCGCTCCCCACAATTTACAATTTACAAAAGCGAGCGTCAGGCTACAAAGCCCCGGTAGGCGTTATGGAGTACGACGGCTTGACAAAGTTTGCAAAGCGGGAGCTGTGCTCCCGCACTCCATATAAATTCGTCGGACACGCACGTTTGTAGTTCAGGCTGCGTCCCCACTCCGGTATCCTCCCCAGAATGTGGCCGGAGCTTCCAGCTCCGGATCCGCTCCCGGACAAATCCGTCGGGTGCCGAAGACCTTAACGATACCTACTTCTGACGCCTCTGTTTTTCAGGACGAAAACGAACCGCGATAAGGGATGCCGGCGAGGACGCCGGCGCTCCATAGCTCGCGCCTTTTCTGAGACGCATGACTCAATAACCCAAAGCTCCGGATGAACATTTTTAGGTTGTGGGCGTCAGACTACAAAGCCCCGGTAGGCGTTATGGAGTACGACGGCTTGACAAAGTTTGCAAAGCGGGAGCTGCGCTCCCGCACTCCATAGCCCGCGCTCTCCACAAGGCCGTTCAGGTTGTGGACGTCAGGTCACCCTAGAATCCGTCCGTGTGTCCGTGTTGCAATTTTCAATTCAGGACAACAGCTGCAGCAGGTCTTCTCGAGTAAGTCGGGTGGAGACGGCCTGATCGGAGGCTTCGCCGACAACGGCTTCGAACAGTTCGCGTTTCCGTTCCATCAGTGCCAACACTCGTTCTTCGATGGTATCTTTGGCGACCAGACGGTATGCCATGACTGTTTTATCCTGTCCCAAGCGGTGCGTCCGATCGATAGCCTGATTTTCCACAGCGGGATTCCACCAGGGGTCATACAGGAAGACATAATCGGCTTT
>JBAXYW010000438.1:0-3670 GCA_041670605.1 Lentisphaeria bacterium | reverse complement strand
CTGCAGCAATTCTTTCCCATTGGCTCCAAGCTCACCAAGATGCAATGGTATGCGAACAGGGTACGGCTTGTCGGATGTGCGTGCGCATGTGTTCCAAGAAACCCTTGCTTTATGTCCTTGCCAGATTATAGCGATGTATCCCATTGAAAACCTACTCCTATGCTATTTGTTTTTGTAGTACAAAAAATATAATCATATATTATACTACACATTTCAAAAAAACAAACAATTTCTTGCTTGTTTTTGAAAAAATGTGATGTAGTATACTAATTCACTGGAAAACTACAAGTCACATCTTTCTGAATGCCACTGGGGTTATACTGGTAGCGCTTAGCGATTGCCGGAAGAATGTAATCCTGTCCTTTCTGGTTTGTGTCCTGCCATACCGTAGCATCTTCCAATACCTGGCGTAAATCAGAGTGCAATGGAATGACGACGGTTTTGCCGGTCTTTCGTACTGTTTTCTTGGGAGTGTAGGAAACCTGATTGCGTTGGAGGTCGATATTTGACCAGCGCATCAGACAGCCATCCTGGCCTCTGCACCCCGTATAGCAGCACAGATAGAGCAGGACTTTCAGCTGCTCCGGATTCATCGGTTTGAATTCCAGTTTTTTTACTTCTCTGACACGCTTGCGTCCAGTTGTTAGTTTTTCCACTTCCGTTGGTCGACGGTTCGAATCCGCCCGATGGCACCGATTTTAAGCCTTTTGAATGTAACAGTTTAAGCGATTTTTTTTGTTTTCAAGGAAAAATCAGCTATATTAGAACTGTTTCGATCGTTACCCTTGAAAAGGGGATAAAA
This sequence comes from Lentisphaeria bacterium, assembly GCA_041670605.1. Taxonomy (GTDB): domain Bacteria; phylum Verrucomicrobiota; class Lentisphaeria; order Oligosphaerales; family Oligosphaeraceae; genus JAQVUB01. Next base: position 2,868 of record JBAXYW010000438.1, on the reverse strand, counting down.
ATTATCCCCAATTCGTACACACGCTAAAAGGGCTGTCCATGAAGCTGTTTTTACGCGGGAAAATTTGCTGCGTCCTCCACTGTACTGGCGAATCACAGGTAAAAATATCCCGGAAGAAAGTATTTCAAGGGGCCAAAAGCCGGTCAGTATTCTTGTCATCCGCTGGGTAAGAATCCTGGAGACATCTGGGACATCCCGAATGCGAAGAACAACCATGTTGAAAAACGGAACACCCCTGCCAGTTCCCAGTGGAACTCATTGAACGATTGGTTCTGTCTATAAGCAATGAAGGGGACGGGATACTGGATCCATTCCTGGGAGCCGGGACATCCATCATTGTCGCCATCCGGCATGCCAGACGTGGAGCCGGAGCAAAAATCGAACCGAAATACATCGATATTGCCAGAGAAGCAATAAGCAAACCAGCAGATCAATCGAGATGTTCAACGACTTTGCGCCGCCCAGGCAAAATTCCTTTTACTTGGGGCGGCGCTCCCTGGCACTCGGAATCGCACAACAAAAAAGGAGTTTGATAATGGATTGTAACAGCAAGAAAATCATCATCACCGGCGGTAGCAGCGGCTATGGTTATGGGATGGCAAAAGTTCTTCAACAGCGTGGCGCAGACGTCCTGATCGTCGGACGTCGCCTGCAGCCTTTGCAACAGGCCGCCGAACAGCTTGGCGTCGCTTTTATTCAGGCCGATGTCTGTATCCCCGACGATTGGGATCGCATTTTTGCCGCCAATGGCTCCAGACTCGATGTTTTGATTAACAATGCCGGAGCCGCCGTGCACATTGCCCCCTTGGCGGAAAGCAGCGACGACGAAATCATCAGCTCGATCAACACTAATTTGACCGGAGTTTTACTGGGTTGCCGGCGGGCGGCACAAGTGATGATTAAGCAACAATCCGGCTTGATCATTAATGTTTCCAGTGTCTGTGCACATTATGGCTGGCCGGGCTGGACAACGTATACCGCCGCCAAAGCCGGCGTCGACCGCCTCAGCCGTGCCCTGTATACCGAATTGCGTCCGCACAAGGTACGGGTAACCGTTTTAACCCCATCCTGGGGAGCAACCGAATTTCTGAAGGCCGCAGAGCTTTCCGACTTTGATCAGGAAACACAACAACAGCTGATGACCGGGGAGCAGATGGGAGATTTAGTAGCCGGAATTTGTGAAAGCCCTGATCACCTTTGTTTCCCGGAAATCATGGTACAACCGGTAGTACAGGAAATCATTCCTTTCTGATTCGACAGCCCAAAGATTTTTCTTTCTCATGAAATATGATGTCATAGTTGTAGGCGGCGGCAGTGCTGGCACTGCAGCCGCATTGAGTTCCAGCCGCAGCGGTGCGCGCACCCTTCTGCTGGAACGACAAAACATCCTGGGGGGTTGCTCAACCTATGCAGGAGTGAACTGCTGGGAACCCGTATATGGCGCCACTGGCATTGCCAGAGAATTTTATCAGGTGCTCCGGCAGCAAGCTCTGGCCTGTGGGATTTATAAAATCACCCGTCATTGCAGTTTTCTCCAAGGTGCGGCATCAGCCTATCCCGGTTGTGAACAGCGGCTGGATCCGAAATTAAGCTATGAGGACACCCTCAAGCCGAACTGGAATTACCAAACTCGTAATCCTCCGGAACGTTGGAATGGCATCATCTTTGAATCCGCTGCCTGGGATCAGGCCGCCCGCCAACTGTTGAAAGACAGTGGCAACTGCACGATTGCAAGCGGCAGCCAGATCTCCGCCTGCCAAGTCAAGGATCATAGAATCTTGGAAGTGTATCTGGATAATGGTGAACCCTGCCAGGCCAAAGTTTTCATCGATACCAGTGGTGCCCTGGCAGAATATGCATCCTGCCAGATGCTCCGCGGGCAGGAAGCCCAAGACCACTTTCAGGAACCAGATGCCCCTCCCCAGCCAACCAGAAAACGCAACGGAGCTACACGGATTTTCCGCATCGGCAGAGCGGCGGAAGAAACCGTGCAGACGCTGTCCCAAAGTATCCCGGAGGCCTGCTGGTGGGCAGCGCAATTTCCATTGATGGTCGCAACAGAATATCCCAACGGAGACTGGAATTGCAATATGTTGCCAACCATGGATGGCGAAAGCGCCTGTCAGTTGGGAGAAAAAGAAGTCCTTGGCGAAAGTGAACGCAGAGTCCGGGCCTATTGGCAGTATCTGCAAAAAACTTGGCCGGAATTTCGTCGATACCGTATAAAAATGATTTTCTCGGGACTGGGACAGAGAGAGACCCATCGGGTCGTCTGCCATCACGTTTTATCCGAAAACGATATTCTGCAGCAGCGCTGGCCGGAAGATAGTATTGCGGCGGCGGATCATACGATGGATAGTCATGGAAGTGGCGTTGTCCGCAATACGCCCGGGCCCTATGGCATTCCCTACCGTTGCCTGTTACCTACGGGAATTGATAATCTGCTGGTCGCCGGCCGGATTGCCGGATTCAGCAGCATTGCGGCCTCCAGCTGCCGTTTGTCGCGCACCATGATGCAATTGGGCTATGTGGCCGGCCAGGCTGCGGCAAAAGCCGCCCTGCAAAACACCAGCCCTGCCGATGTCGATATCACGCCCTGGCGGTATTTCCCCACCCAATAAGCTTGATAAAAATATTCCCTCGCTCTTTCATCCGCTACCCACATCCCCATCCACCCGATGAATCCCACTTCCGAAAAGCGCCACTTGGGCAAGACAATCGCACAAGCTTGTTTTTTTGGGGCAAAAAAAACATAAATCCGTGTTACAGTAAGTATTCTGAAAATGATGGATATTAAAACAACAGAAAGAATAAGATTTGACCATGGATAAACGAAATTTTGGCAAGAGTTCGGAACAGATTTCCTTG
>JBAXYW010000437.1:0-3672 GCA_041670605.1 Lentisphaeria bacterium | reverse complement strand
TGGCGCTCCCGCACTCCATATGCATGCGTCGGACACCTACGTTTGCAGGCCTTATAAAGTAAAACGGCTTGACGAAATTTGCAAAGCGGGAGCTGGCGCTCCCGCACTCCAAAGTAGCACTCCCTGGCGGATCCGTTTTTCGAAGGCGCCTGATTTTCCGGGAAAACGAGTTCCACTAAGCTTTGGAAATTGCGCCCTGAATCAAGTTGCCTTTCCCAATCACGAACAATCGCCGATGGATCCACGCGATCCTTTAGTTTAGGAATTTCTATGCATTCATGGAGCCTCCATGACTTTTTATGATAGTGTATGATTCTGCTTGAAATTTTCCTCCGAAAGGCTATTTTTTCGTCGTCATGCAGAAATCAGCCAGCCCACCCAACCGGGGGGCCCCCTGCCCTAAAGTGGACGCGCGCGAGCAGTGCTCCAGGAAAAGGGAACTGAGGGGAGGTGCAATTACGAAAAACCTCCGATGGATACGAACGATCCTTGAATTACTGTCTTTGCAATGCGATGGCGGCCCATTTTGCTGCCGCTTTGAGATCGTGGAATTCGCCGAGGGCACGCGCTTCAGTATTGGGAAATTCATCCCGCAACATGCGCACCAGGCTGCCTCCCGGGCCGAGTTCGAGAAATACGTTGCATCCGCAACTCAGAGCGGTTTCCTGACAGGCATGCCAGTCGATGGTGTGGTGGATCTGAGCAGTCAATGCAGAAATCATGCCATGGTGGTCATAGATTTTATCGGCGCTGGTTCCGGCCAGAACAGGAGCTCCTGCCGACTGCACCGGGACTTTTTCCAATTCCAGCTGAAATACGGCAGCGGCTTCGGCGAGCAACGGGGTATGGGCAGCCACATTGACCGGCAACGGCACGACCCGAGTGGCCCCGGACGCCAGAGCGGCCTCCTGAAAATCCTGCAATTTCGGCAGTGGCAATCCGAAGATTAGATGCCGGAGTCCATTTTGAATGGCTAAATACGCTCCATTTGCCCGGGCAATGGGTTCGAGTTCCTGTGGTTTAAGTCCCAGAACTGCAACCATACTTTGCGGGAATTCTGCGGCTTTGGACATCAAGCGTCCCCGCACTCCGGCCAGGCGCAACAAATCAACACGGGACAACATGCCGGCACAGTAGTATGCAGAGAGTTCACCGAGGCTGTAGCCAGCAAATAAATCAACCGGCGGTAATTCAGCAACGATCACCGACCAGACCATGATCTGATACAAGCAGATCAATGGCTGGGCGACCGCATTATCAAAAAGCTGGTCTGAATTCTGATAGTCTTCCGGCAATACTCCGGAATGCAGAATTTCCTGTTCTGCCGCCCGAGCTTCGGGATAAGCTCGCAGATGCTCAAACATTGAGGAAGTTTGTCTTCCCTGTCCGGAACAAAGAATAGCTAATCCTGCCATATGCCTTCCATCTGTTGAATAAAAATTGTGGCGGAGAGCAAATCCGCGATGCCGCCGCAACTTAAGCCACGCCGGATGAATTTCTGATGAAGTGCAGCGGCCTTTTGTTCCCAGCCTGGCGCCATACTTCCACCACCACGCTTGAATTCCACAGCGGCAGTGGTGGCAAACTGCAGTCCTTCCCGTCCTCCCCGATACAGCAAAGTTGTATCAGGCACCTTTTCCAGCAGAGCGAAAAAAGCCTGAATCCGGGCTGCATTGCGTTCCGGCAGGGAGCACAATGCCGGCAGGCCATACTGATAGACCGCAGGGAAGCCCGCAGCGGCCTCCGCAGCGGCTCCACGGATTCCATATTTGCGCAAGACTTCTGCGCCATGGCTGCCGGGGTTCCTGCTTTGCAGTATCCCATCGCCCCAGTGTTTTCGGACGATTTCTCCGAGACGAAGGCGACTGCCGCTATGGAATTTCCAGCCAGCAGCGGCAGCCAACAATCCCAGGGAAAAAATGGCGCCACGGTGGGTATTGACTCCGCCGGTGGCAATCAACATTTTCTGTTCAGCAGCCCGGCCGATCTGTTGCAGGGCTGGGAATGCAGCCAGTTCGCTTCCGGCTTCCGCAAGTTGCTGGAAAAACTCCGGCAACACAGCAATGGCTGCCATAAAATGGCTGGCCTGCATGTCTTTATGGCTGCCATTGTCCAGAAAACTGACCAGTCCGGGTTTTGGGTACGCCTCCAATTCCTCACGCAAGGCATCAACCGCGGCAGCGGCGATACATTCGGAATCCGGCGAAGCGTCCATCAACAATCGTTTCGGCAGCAGAAAAACTTGTTGATCCGTCTTCACCAGCAGGGAAGCATCCGCAGTGCAAAATTCCCGCCAGGAAAAGGCGTGTTGCCGGCAAAGCAAAATTTCCGGATCACAAAACGGATTATCACGAAGAACGGGATTCGTCCGCAGCAATTGCCATTCTTCCGGGTTCCGCACCCGGAAGAGCAAATCCAGATCAGATTTTGCATGGAGATATTGCAGTCCAGTCAGGTGTTGCCAAGCCAAGCTGCCGAATACTTCAGGATTCCAAGCCAGCAAGGAATCGCTGACCGGCCAGAATGATTGCGCAAGCCCGGCGAGGCATTCTTTCAGCCGTGGCAAAGAACGCTGCGCCAGCACAGCTTTTTGGCTAACCCGAAGAGCAATCCGTTTGCGTCCCATTGCGGGCGGCAGAGGGATGCCGCAATGAATTCCGGCTGCCGTTGTTCCCGGACGGCAAACAATCACTGGGAAGCCCGCAGCGAGCCAAGCGCGAATTTCTTTCAAGTCGGTCGGCTGGCACTCAAGCTCGGCAGCGGGTTGCAGTTGCAGCAAGTCTTGGCGATGATAAATCCGCACGATATCAGGCATTCAGCACCTTGTTGATGACCTGAGCTGACAACGGACGTCCGCCACGTTGCGCGCCCAATTCCGCCCGCTGATCCTGCAGCTGACTTTTTTGCAGAGCCAGTTCGAGGCATTGATTCAGGTCACCCCGCCAGACGCTTTCCACGCCGCCGGTACGCTCAAAATTCTGCACGCCCGGGGCAAAGACCGCGACGGTTTTGCTCAATTCTTCAAGATATTCCAGCGGCAGTTTGGTGATCCGGGCAATTGCCGGCAGGATCATGACCGAGGTATTGCTGTCCGGCAAAGCATACGTTTGACCTGCACACAGTCCGAATCCGATAAATCCACCGGCACAGGAATTCCCGTAGACCAGAGCGATGACCGGATGCCCTCTTCGCCGTGCCAGATCCTGCAGCTTCACCAGGTGGGCGAGATATTGATTCAGGCCGAGAAGTTCATCCTCCAGTGCCATCTTCTGCCCATTGTTATCCACCAGCAGCAGGATTGGCTGCCCGGGCGCGTTGCGCAACACCTGCAACAACAGTTTCGAGAGCTGAAGGATTTCCTGAATCCCCAGCACTGGATGCTCTTCGCTACCGATAATCGCGACTTGCCCTGAGGTTGTGCTGCCCGTGCCTGAAAAAATGGTATCTTGGCAGGAAAGCTGGTATCCCGCCGGAAAAATTTTATCGAGGGTTTCCTGCGCTGTCATATTTCACCTCGCAATTGTTTCAGCTCGGTTGCACTCAAGGCAGGGATGCTTTCCGCTTCCGTGAAGCCGAGTTTTCTCCATACCTCGCAGGCATCCCGGCATCCCGAAAATTGCTGTGCCCTTTGTTCGAGCTCAAGTTGCTCCGTTTCCAAGCTTTCCAGGGAAT
>JBAXYW010000436.1:0-3693 GCA_041670605.1 Lentisphaeria bacterium | reverse complement strand
CGGGGGATTGTAAGTTGTAAGTTGTAAGTTGTGGGGAGGGGGAACGCGAGCTGAAGCTCGCTTTTAACGCAGGCCTGTACTACATGCCCGAGCTGAAGCTCGCTTTTGACGCAGGCTGAAGCCTGAACTACAAACGTGCACGACCCCGAACGTACACGTCTCGAACGTATACGTTCCGAAATAAGCTCATGTGGTAAGGTGGAATCTCTTGGGAACGGGAGCGGTCGTTCTGTGGGCGGTCGCTTGCGACCGCCGGGAGCGGGAGCGGATCCGGAGCTGGAAGCTCCGGCTACATTCTGGGGAGAATCCGGGAGCGGGGAAGCGGGCTGAAGCCCGCCGGAGCCACGCAGGCTGAAGACCTCAGCGTAATCCAAGAATGGATATCGGTTATTTCACGGTATTAGCGACCCAAGTTTTAGCGACTTTGAGTAGTTCGACGTTCATTGGGATGAGTTTGGGTTTTTTAGCGAAGTTTTCCTCGAGTGCCTTAACGAAGGCTTCATCGGGGAGTTTGGTGATTCCGATGGCCATCATGACGCCGAACATGATCGTATTGGCACCTTTGGAATTGCCGGCCTGGTCGGCGAGTTCCTGTGCTGGGACGGGGATTCCCTTGCAGTGTTTTGGTAGTTCGACATCGCCCATAATAGCGTCATAGAGGATCGTTCCTCCGGGTTTGACATCGTTTTTGAAGCGTTCCAGGGAGGGGCGATTCATGGCAATCAGCAGGTCGGGTTGATAGACGATCGGGGAGCCGATCGGGGAATCCGAAACAATCACGGCACAATTTGAAGTGCCGCCGCGTTGTTCGGGACCATAGGAGGGATACCAGGAGACCTGGCAGCCGGCAGCTTGTGCGGCCTGAGTAAGCATAATGCCGAGACTGAGCACGCCCTGCCCGCCGAAACCGGCGATCTTCACTTGCGTTTCCCCATCCACCGTGGCGCCGCCCACGGAGGAAGCAAGCGCATGCAAGTCAAATGCTTTTTCCAGAGACTCGGTGCTGAAATCGCTTTTCGGGCGCTGGAAAGAGGCCGCTTCCGCTGTCCGGTCACGAAAATTCTGCACGGGGAATTCCTTCATCATCTCCTGATTGATCCACTCATTATTAGCAACCGGGGAGCAGCCCAGATTGGTCGGACAGGGTGAAAGGACTTCCACGAAGGTGTATCCTTTGCCATCGCGCTGGATTTCGAGTGCCTTGCGAATGGCTTTGCGGGCATTGCGGACATTGGCAGGATCGGAAAGCGCGACGCGTTCGACAAAGACAGGAGCTTGCAGACTACTGATCAGCTCGCACAGATGCAGGGGATAGCCCTGCGTCAGGGGGTCTCTACCCTGCAGACAGGTAATGGTTTTTTCGCCGATCAGAGTGGTCGGTGCCATTTGTCCACCAGTCATCCCATAGACCGTATTATTGACGAAGAAAACAGCGATTTTCTCGCCACGGTTTGCGGCCTGGATGGTTTCGTTGAGCCCTATGGAGGCCAGATCACCGTCGCCCTGATAGGAGATGACGATCTGATCCGTTGCTCGGGAAACACCGGTAGCAACGGCAGGTGCCCGGCCATGGGCGACCTGGATATTACCACAGTCGAAGTAATAATATGCGAAGACGGCACAGCCAACCGGGCTGATCATGACCGTGCGATCCTGCAGATCGAAATCTGCAAGAGCCTCGCCGATCAGTTTATGCAGGATGCCATGGCCGCAGCCAGGGCAATAATGGGTTGCAGTCGGGGCAGCTCCCCCTTTGCGGGGAAATTCTTTATAAAGACCTTTAGTGCAGGTAATTTTTTCAGACATCTTTCACCTCTATCGTATACTGGAAGGCAGACTATTCAGCGGCATGATTTTCCGGCGATGGCCATGATTTTCTCTTTTACTTGGTCGAGGGTCAGGAGGTTGCCGCCAAGGCGGTTGACCAGTTCGACAGGCCGTGCGCACTGGATCGCCAAACGCACATCGTCGGCCATCTGTCCATTGCTCATTTCAACGCTGATGAAGGAAACCCCGGGACGTGTCGCAAGTTTTTGCAACTGTTTTTTAGGAAATGGGAAGAGGGTTTTGGGTCGGAAAAGGCCGACCTTGAGACCCTGTGCGCGGGCATGTTCCATCGCGGATTTGCAGATTCGCGCTGAGATCCCATAAGCGACCAGGATGATGTCGGCATCGTCGGTCTTCTGTTCTTCAAAAAGGACTTCTTCAGCTTCAATGGCGGCATGTTTTTTCTGCAGGTGGTTGTTGAAGGCTTCGAGCCGGTCGAAATCCAGGAAGATGCTGGTGACCAGATTTTTTCGGGTTTCCGGGGTGGCAGCGACGGCCCAGCTGTTATCGGGTTTCGGTTGATATGCTTTTTCCGGGAAGCGAAGTGGTTCAATCATCTGTCCGAGAACGCCATCGGCGAGGACATAGACCGGGATGCGCCATTTATCGGCCAGTTCAAAGGCCTTGATGGTGGCGTTGCACATTTCCTGGACGCTGTTTGGCGCGAGGACGATACATCGATAATTGCCATGCCCGCCGCCTTTGACGACTTGGTTGTAATCGGCCTGTTCGGGGCCGATATTGCCGAGGCCGGGACCGGCGCGCATGATATCAACGATGACAGCGGGCAGTTCGGCACCGGCGAGATAAGAAATGCCTTCCTGCATCAGGCTGATGCCAGGGCCGGAAGAAGCAGTAAAAACACGATGCCCTGCTGCCGCAGCGCCATAGCACATGTTAATCGAGGCTTCCTCAGATTCCGCCTGAATGAATTTGCGTCCGAGCATGGGATAGTAGCGGGAGGCCTCATGCAGGACTTCGCTGGCCGGTGTAATGGGGTAGCCAAAAAAACAGTCGGAGCCGGCGTAGAGCGCTCCGATCACAACAGCAGTATTGCCTTTAACAAGTTTTGTAGCCATAATTTTCTCAAGTATTGTAGCAAGTTTATTTCGTACGGTTGCGAGAACTCATTGATCTTTTGCCGGGACATGCACTTCGATGGCATTAGGTTCCGGACAATTGTAAAAACAGTTATTGCAGCCGATGCACCCGGAACCGCTGTAAACTACATAACGATAACCACGGGCATTCAATTCATCGCCAATCTGCAATACTTTTTTGGGACAGGCCACAACGCAACGCCCACAGGACTTGCATTCTAGGCTGTTGATCACCGGATATGGTTTGCTTCGATCAATTTCCATCGTTCATAAACCCCTTTAGAATATGTTTATAAAAGAACCTTTAATGTAATGTTTCAGAGCGATAATACAAGCTAAAAAGCGCAATAGGAAAGAAGAGAAGTTACTCGCAGATTATGCAAATTTTCAAGATTTTTATTTTATTTTTATACGCTGCAGAATTTGTGGATAGAATCGTTGTGGAGGCCTGTCCTCCGAAGAAGTCGAAGGGTTCTAGCGTGGGAGAAGGTGGTATTTGAACAGGATTGACAGGAGCTGTCAGAACGGGTCCAGCGCTTGATTTTTTTTTGGCAAACAAAGTTATGGCCATTCAAGTCGTCATAGTTACGCGTATAACCAAAGACTTAGCAAAAGCCGAAAAAGTTTTATTTTTTTTGTGGCAAAAAAAAACGCAAAAACACTAGCTGTTGCGTTTGCATTCAATTTTATTGGCATATATAGTGTCTATGGTTACCAAAGCGAGAGTTTCAGCCTTTGCTTATTCATTGGCGTAATTTCCGGGAAT
>JBAXYW010000435.1:0-3702 GCA_041670605.1 Lentisphaeria bacterium | reverse complement strand
GCTATTCTTGCTGCATATCAGCCAAGAGTCACGGTACATTCGGACGCCTCGTCATCAACACCGAAAAATATCATCTGCGGTGAATAGGGCTGAAGGGCTTCTTCATCGATGATCTGCTGCCGTGGCCGCTGTTTTGGGTCGAAGCATCCGTTCACCCAACAGCCAAGTATAATTGCCCGCTTGGTATTGAGTATGATTTCCCGGTTCGAATTCTACAGAGGCATTTGCCACGCATTGCCGCATTGTGATCCAATCAGTAATTTTCTGAATGTTGTTGTAAAAAAGTCTTTTGTAGATGCCGGAGCGATGCATGAAAATTTGCCGTACCACGTGGGAAAAGGCAAAGAAAATGTCCTGTTTGGTCAGGGAATCGGATTTCATCATCTCCTGAGCTACGACTCTCTTATAAAATTTCATCTGTGGCAATTGGGATGGGCTCCCGTGCTTGTAGCAAGTCTTCGCTTTTCTCAATCCAACCCAGATCGCCGAGTATCATGTACATACAGGGCAAAGCCAGCAGAACCAGCAGAGTCGAAGCCAGCAAGCCAAAAGCGGAGCTAATGACCAAGGGTTTGAGAATCTGAGCTTGTAAACTGCGCTCAAACAATATTGGCAAGAGTCCGGCAATCGTCGTGCCTGAAGTGAGTATTACTGCCCGGAAGCGGTCGCGACTGGCACCGGCAGCGGCTTGTTCCAAGGGAATGCCGGCAGCGCGAGCGCTTTTCAAAAAAATCACCAATAAAATCGAGTCGTTGACTACCACCCCAGCCAATGCGATGAAACCCAGTAAACTCGGCATGCTGATGGGAACTCCCATCAGGGCATGTCCAAAAATCACCCCAATCAGGGAAAAGGGGATAGCAATCATGACAATCAGAGGCTCGCTATAACTGCGGAATTGGAAGCTGAGTAAAACAAAAATTCCGATCATGCCAAAGCCCAAAGCCGCCAGCATGGAAAGACGGGCTTTCCCTGTTTCTTCGGGCTCCCCGGCAATGTCCAACTTAAGAGCGGGATATTTTTGTAGAAACTCTGGCAGATAGGTTTTTCGGAACAAACTTATCAGTTCGTTCGTGTTGACCAGGCGGGTGTCCACATCGCCAAACAGGGTAGCCGCGCGCATCCGATTGAAACGAGCGACTCGAGCCCATGCACGCTCCATTTCCCAAGTCGCCACGCTACGTAACGGCGTTTCTTGGCCATCTGGCAACAGTAACATGAAATCGTCCATATTCTGAAGTGTATTGCGGTCTTTTTCGGCTAAACGCACCTCGATTTCATAGGATTCGCTGGCGACTTGAATTTCATCGGCGACCACTCCTTGAAAGGCTCCGCGCACCTGCTGGGCGACTTCTTCTCCAGTAATACCAATACCATGCGCGTCGCTACGCATACGAAGGCGCAGTTCGGGTTTGCCAGGCCTTAAATCGTCCGAAAGGTTGATGACGCCATCGTATTGAGCAAACCAATGATGTAAATCACTGATGCCGGCTTTTAAGTTGTCGAGATTATAACCGCGGAGTCGTAACTCAATCGGGCGACCACCAGGTCCAAAGCCCGGCTCGCCAAGGCTGAAACTCACGACATCGGGAATCGTGCCGATCTGATGACGCCATTCGGCTAGGTAAGCATCAATGCTGCCAGTACGTTCTTCAGCACTGAGCAGATCCACTGTGATGGTCGCAACGTGCGGCCCACTTTCAAAAGCCTCGCTGTTATGGCTGAACTGAACATAGGTATTTTCGACCACATCGCGTTTGCCCGGCTGCTGCGGAGCAAACACCGCATTCGTACGGGCAAGCGCGTTCAAAATATGGGTTACGGTCTGCTGGGTGCGCGACAAAGGCGTTCCCTGCGGCATCAGCAAGCGAGCTACCACTACGTCGCCCTCAAGCTCGGGAAAGCCCTGAATTTTGATCCGGCCAGAAGCCAACAATCCGATGGAAAAAATGAATAAAGCTACAATCGTACTGAAAACCAGATAGCGATAGCGCAGCAGAACTTGCACAAGCCTGCCAGTTAAATTTTGCCGCAGCCACTCTATAAAAGCATCAAAACGCTGCCGTAGGCGTCCGGTTTTGTGCGGATCAAAATGCCGCATAGCGTGATTGAGATGAGCCGGCAGAATCATAAATGCTTCAATCAGGCTCACCGCCAAGACCAGCAGCAAAATCATCGGTACAACCCGAAGAACACGTCCGATCTGACCGCTTATAAAGGCCAGCGGGGCCAACACACATACGGTTGTGATGAATGACGCAAAAACTCCGCCTGCGACTTCTTTGGTTCCGTCAATCGCCGCCTGAATCGGTCCTTTGCCCAGTTGCCGCTGTGCTGCAATATTTTCGGCTATGACGATGGCATCGTCCATCAGCAACCCCAGCGCCAGCAATAACCCGACCATGGTAAACATATTGACACTTAGGCCAAGTTGCGGAGCAAGCAGAAAAGCGCCCAAAAAGGAAACTGGCAGCCCCATGGCTACCCAAAAGGAAACACGAACGTGGAAAAACGCCCACATTACCAGAAAAACCAGCACGAAGCCCTGCACTCCATTTGTGATCAGCATATTCAAGCGATCCGACAAAATCAACGATTCGTCCTGACTGATCACGAAGCTCATCTGCGGCTGCCGAAGCCGCTCTTCCCTAATGAAGTCCTTGGCACGCTTGGCAACCCGTATTGTGTCTCCGGACTTGGTTTTACGGATATTCAGTAAAGCGCACCGTTTTCCGTTCATCATGATACTCTGTTCGTTTAATTCGAACAAGTCTTCGATGCTGGCAATCTCTGACAGCCGGATTTCTGCGCCTTCCGGACTGGCCCAGATGACAAGCGTAGCGAGTTCTTCAGCAGTGCGCCGCTGATCATCGAAACGCAACAGAATGTCGCTCTCTCTGGTTTCGATAATTCCGAGTGGCATATTACGGCTTTGCGCGGCAATAGCGGCGGCCACCATCGGCACGGTCAAACCCGTACGACGCAGCTCTGCCACAGATAGTGATACCCGCAGCTGGTGTTGAGAAAAGCCGGCAATATCGATAAGCGTCAAGCCGGATTCCTGCATGCGATCTTTCAAGTCTTCAGCATAGGCTTTCAGATCCGATAAGCCGAGGGGGCCGGAAATTAGCAGGCTCAAGACTAGATCGGTACGATTAAGTTCCTCAATAACAGGTTCTTCAACATCATCAGGAAAATCATCAATGGCACCAACGCCGCGTTCAATATCGTTGAAAAAGGTTGAAAAATCTCCATCCTCATCCATCTCAACGTTTATAATCGCAAGTCCTTCACGACAATCGGAACGGATTTCGTGCACATAATTGACATCATCAAGGGCATCCTCCACCCGCTGAGCTACTGCTTCCTCGACTTCTTCGGCGTTGGCACCGGGATAAATGAGGCGGATTTCCACTTCGCTCGGCGCAAAATCTGGCATGGTTTCGCGCAAAACATGGGGCAGCGAAATTAGGCCGGCGATCAGGAATAGCGCCATGAGCAAATTGGCAGCCGTGGGATGCCCGGCAAAAAAGCGAATCAAGGTGACACCTCCCCTGTGCCGGCCTGCAAGATCAGCCTTTCACGCAGAGCGTTGTCGACAACGGCGACCACCTTCATGCCTTCTATGGCTGGCGTGGGGTCGGAAACGATGACCCGTTCTCCGCCCGATAATCCGGACTTTAGAACGACCAGATCACCCTG
>JBAXYW010000434.1:0-3715 GCA_041670605.1 Lentisphaeria bacterium | reverse complement strand
CGACGGTATCCAGGCCACGTTCCTGCAAATGATATGCATGCAGTTTATTCGTCAGTCCGATGCCGCGTCCTTCCTGGCGCATGTAGACGATGACGCCGGCGCCTTCAGCGACGACCCGTTGCATGGCGGCGGCCAGCTGCAACCCGCAATCGCAGCGTTGGGAATGAAAGACATCTCCGGTCAAGCATTCGCTATGAACGCGGGTCAGCACGTTTTCTTTTCCCGAAATATCTCCATAGACCAGTGCGAGATGTTCACAGCCATCATGTTTGGCGACAAAACAATGCAGATCAAAAAGCCCGAAATCGGTGGGTAGGCGGACGGTCTCCACCCGTTCAACCAGGCTCTCCGTCCGGCGGCGGAATTCAATCAGGTCGGCAATACAGCCGAATTTCAGATTGAACTTCTTGACGAATTCCTTGAGTTCTGGCACCCGTGCCATGCTACCATCCGGATTGAGGATTTCGCAGATCACACCATTCGGGGCAAGGCCGGCTAAACGCAGCAAGTCCAAGGTGCCTTCGGTATGCCCAGCGCGTACTAGGACGCCGCCATTGCGGGCAATCAAGGGAAATACATGACCCGGGGAATGAAAGTCGCCTGCCAGGCATGTGGGATCGGCAAGTTTGCGGATGGTGGTCGCCCGGTCAAAGGCGGAGATTCCAGTTGTGGTACCTTGGTTGGCATCCACGCTGACCGTGAAGCAAGTGCCCAGAGGATCGGTATTCCGGGTCATTTCCTGTAGGCCGAGTTCACGAGCCCGTTCTAGCGCAATCGGCATACACACCAAACCCCGCCCATGCGTCACCATGAAATTGATGGCTTCCGGCGTGACCCGTTCGGCGGACATGACCAGATCACCCTCATTCTCCCGACCTTCATCATCGGTAAGTACAATCATTTCACCCGCCGCCAAGGCGACGGTCAATTCTTCAGTGCGGTTGAACATTATGCTGATTTCCTCAAAAAATATAGATGGTAATTTTTGTAATATAATCCTTTATGCGCTAAAATAAACCCATAAACTGTAAACTGTAACTTGTAAGCGCTAAAGTGTGTCATGCGCCGGGCATGGTTTTTCTTTGCTTGGACGAATGTGCTTGAGATTTTTCGATCGAAATGAGGCACTCATTAGGCTGCGATAAGGAACTTGGCGGATGCCGGAAACTTTTTCCGAAAAGAATGTGGGAATTCCCGCTTTGGTGCGGCGGATTCCGGTCGTTGATTCCAGTCGTTTTTTGCCTTGGCTGGCGGTTTTGGCGTCACAGAGGATTTCCTATCGGGTGGAATATCTGGATGGCGAACAATACTTGATCATTGCGGAGCAGGATGCGCCGCGAGTGCAACAGGAACTCACCCTCTATGAACAGAATACTGCGGCCTGGCGTAAACACTGCCTGCCCGAAGAAATGAGTTCCTTGATTTTGTCGCCGACGGCGTTCTGGAGCGCAGTCTTGTTTTTTTCACTGCTGCTGCGCTTTCATCAGCTGATTGCTCATTTGTCAGCGGATTGGCAGAGTCGCGGCCTGTGGAATGCCAGCCTGATCCGGCAGGGCGAATGGTGGCGTTGTTTGACCGCACTCTCCCTGCATGGAGACTACGCCCACCTGATTGGAAATCTTTTCTGGGGTTGCATGCTGTTGACATTGACTGCAGGCGAAATCGGCGTTGGCTGGGGAATCTTGCTGATGCTCGCAGCAGGAGCCCTGGGCAATCTTTTCAATGCGCTGTTGCTGTCGCAAGTCGATTACCAGGCTCTGGGGGCTTCTACCATGGTTTTTGGATTGCTCGGCATCCTTTCCGGACGAACAACCCTGAAGACGCGCTTGCAGCAAGCCGCAGGCAAAGGAATTTTGCAGCAATTCCGGCTCTGGATCCCCCTGATTGCCGGATTCGCGGTGCTGTCGCTCTGGGGTACGGCTCCGGGTTCTGACCTGCCCGGACATCTCACGGGTTTCCTCTGCGGCATCTTGCTGGGCTTGTTAAGTGGTTTGTTGCCGCCCGCGCTCTTCGGCATGGGATGGCAGCTGTTGGCCGGAGCTGTTGCCGCAGTGCTGCTGCCACTGGCTTGGTACCTGGCTTGGTCTGGAGGATAAACCGTAAACGAAATAATTCATCCGCAGATTGCGCCGATTTTTGCCCAACTTTTCTGTGACCGCAGTAGATTTTTTTATGCGTTTGATAATTTTTTACTGGTCAGGGACGAAGTTTGCAACGTCGTTTTGTTTGCTTTACTGATAGCGGTTTCGGGTTTTCCGTGGTATGTTATTTATATTACTTTATATCGCACTTTCGGGCAAAAAATAAAAGACACTTCAGTAAGGATGGAACATGGCAGAACAGGTATCAACAGATCTGATGGCGAAGGTGGTTGCTTTATGCAAACGCCGCGGCATCATTTTTCAAAGCTCGGATATTTACGGGGGTATTAATGGTTTCTGGGATTATGGCCCCAATGGAGTGCCGCTGCGCCGTTCCGTGGAACAGAGCTGGTGGCGGTATATGGTGGAAGATCGCGACAACGTTGTCGGCTTGGATGCGACCATTATCTGCCATCCGGAAGTCTGGCGGGCGTCCGGGCATGTCGAGCAATTTTCCGATTCGATGACGGATTGTCTGGAATGCAAAAAACGCTACCGGATCGACCAGTTGGAAAAACCCGGTGTTTGTCCGAATTGCGGATCGACCCGGCTGACCGAACCGCGGGAATTCAACTTGATGATGAAGACCTATGTCGGCCCGGTATTTGATGAAGATCATGCCGCCTACCTGCGGGCAGAAACCTGTCAGCCGATCTTTGTGGACTTCAATATCGTACGCATTGCCACCCGACAGAAACTCCCTTTCGGTATCGCGCAGACCGGGAAGGCCTTCCGAAATGAAATTAATCCCCGTTTCTTCACCTTCCGTAGCCGTGAATTCATGCAGATGGAAATGGAATTTTTCTGCCGGGATGAGAACGCGATGGAATGGTTCGAATACTGGCGCAATGAACGATGGAATTTCTATACCAAAATCCTGGGCGTGCCGGAAAACAAGTTGCGCTGGCACTGGCATGAAAAATTGGCACATTACGCCAAGGCAGCGGTCGATATCGAATTCGAGTTCCCCTTCGGCTGGGGCGAAATTGAGGGGATTCATCACCGCGGTACCTGGGATATGTCCCGGCATTGTGAATTTTCGCATCAGGAACAGGATTGCAAGGTCTTTGATCAGGATACCAAGGAATCGTTTTTTCCCACGGTGATTGAGACATCCTGCGGTTTGGATCGGATTTGCCTGATGCTGTTGTGCAATGGCTATGATGAAGATACTGCCGAGACCAAGAAAGTGGACAAAGACGAGGATACCCGTGTGGTTCTTCATCTACCGCCAAGGGTTGCCCCGGTTCAAGTCGCGGTATTGCCGCTGAGCAAAAAACTTGAAGAAAAGGCGCGCCCTCTCGTCCAGCAGTTGCGCGGCTATTTCCGGACGGATTACGACGACAGCGGCAGCATCGGAAAACGCTACCGCCGCCAGGATGAAATCGGCACGCCTTTCTGCATAACCGTGGATTTCGACAGCCTGAATGACCAATCCGTAACCGTCCGTAATCGCGATACTATGGCACAGGAACGCATGGAAATCTCCAAACTCCCAGCTTACCTGATGGAAAAAATTTGAGGCGTTTCATCGCTTATCCAGGGATCTCCGTATTATGAAAATTACCCGACAT
>JBAXYW010000433.1:0-3716 GCA_041670605.1 Lentisphaeria bacterium | reverse complement strand
TATTGCTTGTTGCTTTGACTGATGTGATTGCCTTTGAGTTTTTTGAGGTTTATGCTTTTCTGAAAACGGATCTATGTCAATTCCAGTTCTTTCCATTTGTTTGTCTGGTCGAAATGACAATTACGGCCATGATTTTAAACGGCGCTTTGTTCAGGCGATGAATTTTTTGGCCTGGAGTGCAGATCGAGCCGGGTTTTTGCAGCAGCTGGAAGTGGTTTTTACCGACTGGAACAGTGCCCCTCCTCTGGCAGAGGAGATCCAGTTGAGCGAGCAGGCTGCGCAACTGGTGCGTTTTATCTGCGTTCCCCCTGAATTGGCGGAACCTCATAATTACGGGAAGACTCCCTTTCATACCGGGTTGAGTCTGAATGTGGCCTTTCGCAGGGCACGGGGAACGTTTATTGGCATGATGCCCGGGGATATCCTTTTTACACAATATCCGCTGCGTTCTCTGATGGCTGTGTTACGCAGGGAATGGTCATTGCCCTTTGATCCAGAGAAAGTTTTGCTCGGGATCCCCCGGAAATTTCTGGCATCGCATGTTGATGATGGCCGATACTTTGATTCGTATGAGCAGATGGAGCAGCTTCTTTCCGGCGGGGATTGGTATCTGACAGCGGATACCTACTCCCGTGCCCTGAATGGTAGCTACGGAATGTGGATTCTGCCGGCGACTTGCCTGCAGCGAGTTCGTGGCACTTTGGAGTCGATTGGCGGCTGGGGCTATTCGGACACGGATATTGCCATGCGCCTGGCCGACCGGATGCCGATTGTGAATCTGTCCGGCTACGGAGTCTTTTGCTACGATTTTGATATTGCTATAAAAGACTACCGTTCAAAAAACCGGAATGTCCGTTTTCGGCTCGAACGCTTTTCTCTGGAGAACGGTGCCAACCCGCCTGACTGGGGGTTGGCCTCTGTAGAATTGCCTGAATGCCGGGCGAAAGCCGGCTCCTATATTCCGCCAGAAACCCCAGCCAGTCCGCTTGCTGTAAGCGAATTGCTGTTGTGGAATTCCAGAGCCGTACAGGTCGATTCCTGTCGCTGCTTTTCCAAACTCGCTATGGCAAGCGCTGAAATGGCTGCGAAAACCAAAAGCAGGAAAATAGCGTTTCTGGGCATCGGTGACATTTCTGCTCCGACCGCATTAAGTCTGATCGATCCCCTTGTGGAAATGCTGATCATCGAAAACACTACTGACAATGTGCTTCGCTATGAAACCCTGGACCGTGCTTTGGGTGAAACCAGGCATGCAGGAAAACTGCATTACGCTCCGGCTTTGCCCGCTGGTGAACTGTTGAAAAATCTGGATATGCTGGTTGTTCAGAATCCGGACTCTGCAGTGCAACAGGGTAATGCGTCAGCGAATCTGGGTAACAGAGGAATTCTTTTTGAACAACGAAAAGCACAAAACGACCCGAAAAAAATTCATGGGAGATGGCTTCGGCTGCGAGAATGCGTTGTTCATCCCATGATTTTTTTTCGGGTCGTTGGTATTTTTCGTTGTAAAAAAATACCACAGCCAGCTAGCTTTAGTGACTTATTACTTCAACTGGCGCAATATCTCAAGACGGATGGTCTTATCATCGCTGACATTCCGCTGAACCTGCCGGAAAAACATCAACAGTGCATCGACAGCATTTATTTTTATACCAATGCCATCGAGGATTTTCCGGCAGACAAGCGCTGCTGGCAGGAATTTCGGGGGAATCTTCTCATTCGCAAGCCGATTTCCCGGCAATTGGTCCGCTTGTGGAATATTTTTGCGAGAGTTTCTTTGCTGCAGTGGCCAAGTACGATGAAAACTCTCTGGCGCATTCTGCACTGATTTCAGGAGGAATTAAATGAGCAAACGAGCGTTGATCACCGGCATCACCGGCATGGTTGGCAGTCATCTGGCAGACTATCTGCTCGACAATACCGACTGGGAACTTTACGGCATGTGCCGCTGGCGAAGCCCACTCGACAATGTGGAACATCTCCTTGAACGCGCCAACCGCAAGGATCGCCTCTATTTCATTGACGGCGATCTTACCGATTTTGTTTCCCTGGTCAATGCCATCCAAAAAGCAAGGCCGGACTATGTCTTCCATCTGGCCGCACAGAGCTATCCATTGACTAGCTTCTCCAGCCCGATCCATACCCTGGATACCAATATTCTGGGGACGGAACGCCTGCTGGAAGCATTACGACTCAACTCCGACTGCGACCCCTATATCCATGTCTGTGCATCCAGCGAGGTTTTTGGCAGAGTGTCCAGCGATAAACTGCCCATCAATGAGGAATGTTCTTTTCATCCGGCCAGTCCCTATGCAATCAGCAAGGTCGGAACCGATCTGATTGGGCGTTTTCATGCAGAAGCGTATGGCCAGAAAGTCATGACCACCCGGATGTTCACGCACACAGGTCCGCGTCGCGGTGATGTTTTTGCAGAATCGACTTTTGCCAAGCAGATTGCCTTGATCGAAGCCGGGAGAATTCCGCCGCTGGTGCATACCGGCAACCTGCAATCGATGCGCACCTGGAGTGATGTGCGCGATGCGGTGCGGGCCTATCATATGCTTTTGACCTGTAATCCGATCCCCGGCGAGTATTACAATATCGGGGGTAACTTCAGTTGTACGGTTGGCGATATGTTGCAGTATCTTATCTCCATCTCCAGCAAAAAAGATGTCATAACAGTTGAAACGGAAACAGCCCGGCTGCGCCCGATCGATGCGGACCTGCAAATCCCCGATACCAGCAAATTCAGCAAACATACCGGTTGGACCCCACAAATTAAATTTGAGCAAACCATGCGGGACCTTCTGGATTACTGGAGGCAACGCATCAATTCCGGTCAATATGTTTTGACCAGATAAAGGCAGTGCCAAAAACGAAAGAAAGATACTATGCCAGTCGTTCGTGAAAAATTTCTTGTTCGAATGTTGTATCCTGTCATTGACCGCTTGTTTTCTGCACGCCTTGCCAGTAAAATCAAAATGTGCGGATGTATCCTAAGCGGCGACTGGATGATTCCGTTCCCGATTTATTGTGCTTGCCAACCCGCTTATTTGCGGGAGAATACCTCAACCGCTATCGTCCAGAAGCGTTTCCCAGGCTTATCTGAAGAAACTGCCCTTGAATTGGTTGCCTATTTTGAAAAGCTTCGGCATTTGTTGCCGCTCATTGAAAACAGGGAGTTTAGTGCGAAGATTTTTTTAAAAAGTGAATATTTATTTGGGCCCGAAGAACTTATCGTCATGAGGACGGATGAACAAAAAGCTCTCCGGGTAGGAAGACAATATGGTATTGATCCTTTGCATGTAGAAACCGCCTCATTGGTTTACCACCATGGCTTGACTTTTCTTCCGGAGAAGGTTCTGGAATATATCAAGAGAAGAGACATCATTGATGCCGGAGCTTATGATGGAGCCTCCTGTCTGATTTTTCAACAATATACTCCAAGCTGTGTGTACTCTTTTGAACCATCGGAAGCAAATCGGAAATTATTCCTGCAGACATTGAATTGGAACAGGGTTGACCGCGAAAAATACCGACTGATCGGGAAAGGACTTGCAGATGCAGAGGGAATGATTCAGTTTGATGATACCGGGGATGCTGTGAATGATTTGTCCAAAAAAGGGGAACAGCTGGCAGAAATTACCACCGTTGATCTGTTTGCCACTGCGAATAAACTCCAGATTGGCGTCATCAAGGCGGATGTCGAAGGGATG
>JBAXYW010000432.1:0-3725 GCA_041670605.1 Lentisphaeria bacterium | reverse complement strand
TTGTAAATTGTAAGTTGTAAATTGTAAGTTGTAAGTTGTAAGTTGTAAGTTGTAAGTTGTGGGGAACGGGGAGCTTTTGTAAGTTGTAAGTTGTGGGGGACTGGGCAATACTCTTTACTTTAGATGGGTGTGTTTTCTAAAAAGTGCATGGGACTTATGGGACGCATAGGACGCATAGGACGCATGGATAGGACAATGTGACAATGGGATGGTTTTTCCGGCTCATTGTCCTATTATCATACCCATACGTCCCATACGTCCCATACCACCTGCTCTTTAAGAAAAGAGTATTGCGGGGAGGAGCGAGCTGAAAGCACAGGCAATACGGCAGCGGTTGAGTAACCTGGATTCATTAGTTTGCTATCCGGTTCGTTGGAAACAGCCACCCCAGTGGATGGCTGGGTTTTGTTTTTCTTTTTTACAGAGAGAGTATCATGAACGAAATGATCCGTGAAGAAGCTCGCAATATTCCAGTTATTGGCGAGTATGATGTGGTGGTCGCGGGCGGCGGCATTGCAGGTGTTTCAGCGGCATTGGCGGCAGCCAGAGCCGGCAGCAAAGTCTGTCTGCTGGAAAAAGCTTGTGCGCTTGGCGGACTGGCAACCATCGGCAATGTGATTATTTTTCTGCCACTTTGCGATGGACTGGGGCATCAAGTGAGTGCCGGCATTTGTGAAGAACTGATCCGGCTATCGGTCAGTGATGTCCAAACCCCAATCCCGGAAATCTACGTCAAACCCCTGCCTGCCTGCTGGAACAAGGGCGGCAGCATTGAAGAACGCTGCAAACAACGCTATCGAACCGGCTTCAATCCAATTTCCTTCTATTATAAAATGGAAAGGCTATTGCTGAAAAACAAGGTAAAACTATTTTTTGACAGCCGGTTCACGACCGTCTGCAAAGAAAACAAACGGATCACAGCGGTGATCATTGAAAATAAAAGTGGGCGCTGTGCAATCCGCTGCCAGGCGGTCGTCGATGCTACCGGTGATGCGGATGTCTGTGCCGCCGCTGGGGAAAAAACGGTTTCACTCAGTAGCAATGTGCGTTGCGGCTGGTATTATTATGTTGAAAAGGGAGAAGTCAAGCTGGCTTGCCTGAGCAAAGCCATGGACAGCCAGGGACGCCGCTTACCTGCCAGCGGACGGAATTTCCGAGGCGATTGTGCCGAACAGGTTACGGAAATGCTGCTGGCCAGCCGCAAACTGACGATGGAAGACCTGCATGCAAAAGCCGCCGCATCAGGATTGCCGACCTACCCGATCCTGCTGCCGCAACTTCCCTGCTTTCGCATGACCCGGCGCTTAAATGGGCACAAGGTTCTAAGAGAAAGTGATAATCGCCGTTGGTTTGAAAACACCTTGGGAATGACCGGAGATTGGCGTTATCCCGGCCCAATCTATTGTTTATCCCTAGAAATGCTGGCAGCCGTGCAAACCTCGAATTTAATCACGGCCGGGCGCTGCATCTCTTCAGCTGGCCGCGCCTGGGACGTAAGCAGAGCCATCCCGACCTGTGCAGTGACCGGGGAAGCATCCGGCGCCGCGGCGGCTTTTCTGGCCCTCGATAAACTGCCGAGTTTTCAACAACTCGATGTCAAAGCACTGCAAAAATATCTGCAACGCAAAAATGTCATCATTGATCGCAAATTACTGTTGAATCAGCCCGACTGAGACAATCCCCCAAGAAAGTTTCGGATTTTCAGGAGTTTGATAATCTTTGCTGGTCAGATTCGACTTCAGCAACCGGGAGGGGGAGGGAGCAATTGCCACGGCCAGTAGACCCGCAGACCAAACCGGAATTTACAGTGCAACTGGTTTTTTTTTTTTGAAAGACTATATTAAGAAGCTATTAAAAGTGCGAATCAACAGTGAATTTATGATGAATTTTGTGTTCGCAGAACAATTTAATTTACGATTAAAGGATTAAAAATGTCATTTTTGGATTCATTAAAAGCTCTTTTTGGCGGCAAAAAACCGGTTCCTTATGCTCCGCCGGGCAGTGCGGAATATTTGAATTCGAACCTCAACCAAACCAGCAGCAGTCGTCCGAAAACCCGGCAGGTTTATGAGGGTCGTACGGCAACTACTCCGGAGTGGGCGGAAGGCCTGAACAATACCGATTTAGTAGAAGAACTGAAAAAACATGTCAAATGCCGTTACACTCCCAGCTTTGGCTTGAAGAAAATCATGTCAGCCACCATTGGCCCGGATGGCAATCTGGTACCTGAATATGATGGAATTGCCGGCGATTGCGGTGCAGTCAAAAATTTCGGCATGAAAATCGCTAAAAAAGACGGGTTGCTGATGCCCTATCGGTATGTGGATTTGAAAATGGCTTTCAAAGCATGTTGCGATAATCCAAAAAAATGTCCCTTCTATCTTTCGTCAGAAGGCGAAGCCGATGAGATGAACTCGAAACAGCGGAGGATCTGATCGCTTTTGATTGAGAAACACTGCGACCCTTTTCCTCTAGTACTTCGAATAGCAAAAAAGCCGGATGCTGATATCAGCATCCGGCTTTTTCAGTTTAACGCTTTTCAGACGTTTACTTCGGCATTTTTCTCGCTGGATTTAAAGATTGCATCGAGCAAGCGCATGGTAATAACGCCTTCTTCACCCGTAGCAGCGACTTCTCCTTTGCCCTGAATGGCAAGAACGAACTTGTCCAATTCAGCGGCGAAACGGTCGCGTTCCGTGACATAGCTCAGGTGGACATCCGCAATTCGCTTATCGACTTCGGTCAGAATGGTGGTATCTCCCATACCGACTTTTACGCCGCCCTTATCGCCCAACAATTCAATATAGGATTCATCCTCAGCATTGCAGGCCCAGGCCACTTCAAAGACCAAGGTTGCTTTATCCTCGAAACGAACCAATCCGGTAGCGTAATCATCGACGTCAAAGGTTCCCTTGTAGTTCGGCGGGCCAGCCCACATGCTGACGTAATGATAATCCTCCATCGGAGAACCAAATTTCGAATAGGTCTTGGCGCTGACTTTGGTCGGATTCCAAAGTCCGCTGCTCCACATGGCCAAGTCCAGAAAATGAACAGCAATATCAATCAAGCCGCCGCCGCCGGACATCGCTTTGGTGGTAAACCAGCCGCCCAGACCAGGAATACCGCGACGACGAATCAGCTTCACGCGGATCTGATAAATTTCACCAAGACGACCGGCTTCAACCGCTTCTTTGACAACTTCAGCTTCCGGAGTCTGACGCCACACCATCCCCAACTGCAACAACTTGCCGGATTTGTCACGAGCCGCACAGATTTTTTTGGCCAGCTCGGCATTCAAGGTCATCGGCTTTTCCAGCATGACATGTTTGCCAGCTTTAAAGGCCGCAATCGCAATCGGAGCATGCAAATGATTCGGAACACAAATACTGACCGCATCAATTTTGGGATCCGCTAGCAAGTCGTCATATTTTACATACGTTTTGCTAACATTGTGCTTCAGCGCTTTTTCTGCCAGACGATCCGGCTGAATATCACAAATTGCATACAACTCCGCGGTAGCTACCTTGGCATAGGCGTTGGCATGCACAGAGCCAATGGTGCCCATGCCGATGATGCCGATTCTGATCTTCTTGCTCATTGTCTTTCCTTACGTTGCTTGCTCCGGTACAAACGACTGAAGCGGAAAACTTTTCCAGGCTTCCTGACTCCGCCAAATGATTTGACGAATACTATAATGTAATCTCATTATCAAATTTTGGCTCAAC
>JBAXYW010000431.1:0-3736 GCA_041670605.1 Lentisphaeria bacterium | reverse complement strand
GGCTGCGAATTGGAATTCGCGACCTTGCAAACCATCGCAGAAAAATTACAGGCATGAACAAAAAAATACAAATTACCAGTTTCGATGCCGAAAAGGCCGGAGTTTTCGGTGATGTCCTGACGATACGACCGCAAAAACGGCGTCTGCAAGTCGGCTTGCTTGCTCTTGGATATTTTGAATATTGGCGGATGTATCCTGCGTTGGAAGGCCAAGTCGCCGCGGATCTTGACGCCGCAGCAAAACGCTTGGCTGCGGCATTGCCGCAGTTTGATTTGGTCTATCCCGGCATGGTTGACACTCTCGACCGCGCAGAAGAGGCCGGCGAACTTTTACGTGCGGCTCAAATTGATGCCTTGGTAGTGATCGCTGGTACCTATCTGCCCGATTTCATCACCATGCACGCAATCAATAAATGTGCTTCGCGTCCGGCGGTGATTCTCTTCGATACGCAAACCGGGGGCGATGTGAATGCGCTCGACAATTATGTCGCGACTATGCGCAACAGCGCGCTAATCGCCATTACCCAGCTTTCTGGTAGCTTCCGTAAAATGAAGCTCGAATACGATACCGTCGTCGGCGAAATTTCCGACCGGTCGGCTTATCAGGAAATTGCGGCAAAAATCGCTGCTGTTTCGGCTGTGAAACGCCTGAGGAGTTCCACCTATGGCTTGATCGGGCATGTCTTCCGCGGCATGTACGATCTTGAATTCGACCGGGCCAGAGTCAAAGGGTTTCTCGGACCGGAGGTGATGACCATTCAGGCCGAACATCTGATCGATCTATGGCAAAAAATCGACCCTGACGACACGGATCAAACAGCAAAAATGCTGTTCAAGCGTTTCAAAGTCCGCAATGTCGAACTCGAAGACGTGAAACCGTCGATTCGCCTCGGATTGGCAATGCGAAAGCTTTACCAAAAATTCAATCTAGACGGACTGTGCTTCCTGGGACAACATTACATTGAAAAAATGACCGGGGCACCGGCCCGCATGGGAGCGTCAATGCTGATGGAAGAGGATCGCTTCATGGTCGGCTGCGAGGGAGATATCGGCGGATTAGTAATGATGGACTTGCTTTACCAGTTCACCGGCAATCTGCCGTTTCAGGCGGAGTGGGGCCAGTTTGATCTGGCCAACAACGCAGTATTCCTGCTCGGCCACGGCATTGGAGCACCGGAACTGGCGAAAAACGCACAGGCGGTCACCCTCACTGGCTCGCCCGAAGAATGGGGTTTCAAAGGCACCGGCTTGAATTATGAGCTGATCCTCAAACCGGGAGAGGTCACCATGGGGCATTTCCTCAATACCGGGGACAGCTACCAGATGCTGCTTTCGCGGGGAGAAAGCATCGACTTCCCAACACTGCCCTGCAACGAACTCCACGCAATGGTCAAAGTCCAAAGCGAAGTGCGACAATACCTGAAGAATGTCATCGACACAGGAAGTGCACATCACATCATCCTCGCCCCAGGTGATGCTTGGGAAGCACTGCAGAAAACCGCAGACCTCATGCGAATAAAATGCGTCACGGTGGAGTAAAAACAATGGATTTCTCCAAACTGAAAATTTTTCAACGAATTGCCGAGGGTGAGCAGGTACATGTTCTGGCCCTGGGCAGCTCCAACACCGAACACTTCATGGTTGGCGCACACTGGTTTGACTATGTTTCAATCGGGCTGACACACAAATATCGCCGCTGGACGAGCGATCGAAGCAGTGTAGACAACCCGGCTTTATGCCTGAACGCCGGAACAAGCAACCATACCACTACCGAACTGCTGGCGCGCTTCGACCGAGATGTCGCACCCTTCAAGCCGGATTTGCTGCTTCTCACCGCCGGCATCAACGATGCCAACCCCGACCGCAACATCACAGTGGATACCACCCGCAGCAATCTGATCGAACTGCGGAGACGAGTCGAAGCACTGGACGGAGAAGTGATTTTTCAAACCTACTATTCCGCCGACCTCGAAGTGCTCAGCCAAACGCATCCTGGCTGGGCCGAAAATTACGCCAAGTACACCACGATCATTCGTGAGGTCGCCGGTGAAATGATCAATGACAATTACACCCGCTGGGAACGCCTGCGTAAGGCAAACGTGAAAGCTTTTCGCCTTCTGCTACGCGACTCCCTGCACCTTAATCCGGTCGGCAATGCCGTGATTGGACTGGATCTGATGCGGATGCTGGACTTGAAACTTCCGGATGAAAACCTGCCTTGGATACGAGACGGCGTTTTCGCTCAATATTGCATGGACTTATTGGAGGAAAAAGAAAAATGAGCATTGTTATTCCCAAAACCGAATTTCAAAGCCGCATCGAACGCTTTCAGGCAGAGATGGCAGTCACACCGCTGGATGCCATTTTAGTATACGGCGACGAATACCGCAAGGAAAATTTGCGCTACGTCTGTAACTTCTGGCCCATTTTCGAACGCGCGGTCTGCGTGATCCCAAAATCCGGAGCCCCGTTGCTTGCCGGAGCCCCCGAGGGCGAAACCTATGCCCGCGAAATGTCAGCCTGGAATAATTACTGCAACGTCAAAGAGTTTGCCTGTGTGACTGTGCCAGAAGAAATCGACTATCCTCTGAGTTCCTTCAGTAAGCTTTCTGACGTAATTCAAGACGCGCTGAAAGGCGGGCTCAAGCTCGGCATCGTCGGGTTGTGGGATATCCCGGCTCCGATTCTCGAACGCATCAAAGAGGCTGCCGGCGCAGCGGAAATCGTCGATGCGGCTCCGATCATGTATAAACTCCGTATGATTAAATCCGCCAACGAAGTCGCCTGCCTGGCAGAAGCCGGGCGACAAGCCTGTGAGGGATATAAAAAACTACTTGAATATGCTGTCGACGGCAACCCGGAAACCATGGCCGCCGGTGCCGCGGAGGGAGCCGCACGCATGGCCGGTGCCGAAGACATCAATTTCATGGTGTTCGGCTCTGGTGAACGCACCAACACCGTCATCGGACGAGCCACCAATAAAATCATGCGTTCCGGCGAAATGCTGATGGCGGCGATGGCGGTACAATATCAAGGTTACGTATCCACCGTCGAGTATCCCTTTGTCATTGGCAAAGCCTCGGATGAGCAAAAGCATTTTTTGAGCGTCCTGTTTGAAGCCGCCAATGTTCAGCAAAAATTTCTGAAGGCTGGGGAGATTTCCGGTGAGATGGTCAAGACCGTCAAGGCCGTCTTTGCAAAACATAAGATGTCGAAATACGACTTGTATCCGCCGATGCACGGGATCGGATTGGCCGAAGCAGAGAGTCCTTATCCAGACGAAAATGCCACCTACCATTTTACCGCAAACATGTGCGTCAACAGTGATATTTCCCTGTGGGGTTATCCCGCCGGATCCAACCGCATCGAGGAAGGCTTTGTCATCACTCCTGATGGACCGCACTCCCTGACCCCCTTTATCCGAGAACTGGTTGCAAAAGGAGTATGATCATGACCGGAAAGAAAAATTGGTATTTCGCAGACGGTTATCTGCCGGAAAAAGTCGCCAATGGAAGTATGGAGGCTCACGAAGCATTGATGCTCTTCAATCCAACGAAGGCCGCAATCGAAGTCGAAATCGTTGTTTACTTCAGTGATCGCGACCCGATCAAAGGAATCAAAGTCATGGTGGAAGCCGAACGGGTCTTCACCATCCGCTTGGATCATCCCGATGAATTGGGCGGCGCAGTCATCCCGCCGGTCACCCAATATGCTTTGCATATTGCCGCCTCCGCTCC
>JBAXYW010000430.1:0-3737 GCA_041670605.1 Lentisphaeria bacterium | reverse complement strand
GTCCGCGATTGATAAAGGTCTCCGTCAAGAATGGCTGGATAAAATCGCGAAGACTGCCAACCGCTTTGCTTTGCGACAGCGTGTCACGTTGCGCAAGGGAATCCGGTCGTTGCTTGCGATTCTCCTCTCCGGCAACACACTCTGCCAGCCAGGCCGCAACCATGCTCCGCAAATCCTCCAACAACTCTTTTGCCTGCGGATTTTTTCCAGCGGCTTTGAGCAATTCGTTGCCCTGGCGTGAAAGGACGTGATCGACTTCGCGTTTGATAATTTCCTGCATTTCCGAAGGGTGAATGGTCAGTTCTCTCTCCAGTTGATAGGGCTGCAGCAATGCGGCAAGGGCATACGGGAAACGCCCAGACAAGCAGCCGCTTGCTTCGCCGGCAGCGGCTTCCGGTTCCGCCGGATTGCTAAGCTGGTCAAGCAGTTGCATCAACGGTAGGGCCTTGCTTCCCCACTTGCAGCCCCACTGCAGAATTTCCCCGGAACGTTTGTACAGCGAAAAAGCGATGGCACCACGGCCATATTCCTGTTTCGCACGATGCTCAGCAGCCTGCGCCTCTTTCACCAGCATCTGCAGCGGAGCCTCATAATGTCCGATGGCCAAACCAATGGAAACATCCGCATTTTTACCAGGAACCATCAGCGGATATCCTGCCCCGGCAATGACAAAACCTCCTTCTTCAACATTTAGAGGCAGGCAGGACTCCTTTTCAGGCTTTTCCCCACGAAACACCGCTCGCAGCGCCTGGGCGCAGGGGATGGCCTGATCCGCCGGCAGCATGGCAAGCACGTCATCCCCGCCAGCGTAGATCAGCTGACCATCAAATGCTTCAACAACCGGACGGGCCAGCCAGGTAGCAAAATTGGCCAGCGCCTCACTGAACTGCAAATGGTAGGATGGGGTCAACATGCGGTGCAAATCCACTGCGTTATTTTTTGCTAGAATCGGCTCAAGATACTTTTTTGCCGGCACTGAAAGCTGATCCAGAAACTTTGGTGTTTTCTCTCCCGATACCCACTTGCCCATTTCATCGCCATCCATTGCCAGCACTGCGACATATTTTCCCTTGCGGCGGTTGCGCTTAGCCACCTCTACCACGGAATCAAACCCCAAGGCAGCTCGAAATTGTCCCGCTGTCAGTCCCAGGTGTTCGCGCAGCCAGCTGACTTGGTCGTCGCAGCACCAGAGCCGTTTGATCAGGTTCATCGCAGCGTATTTGTGAGTCCCGCTTGAAAAGGGCTTGATGCCTCTGAGGTGTTTCCAAAAAGCATCATCTCCGATAATTTCCTCTTTTCCGGACAGGGAATCCTTGACACTGGCTTCCGGCCAGGGATTCTCCCAGGCGACAAAAACATTGGTGTTGCGGCGGGCCGCCAGTTTGGCATCCACCAAGGCATAATGCGCTGACCAGAAGATGCCGGAGTTGTTCAGGCGCGTCTTTGTTTTCGGGTCGGCATAGTAGCGCTCATCCCGATCTTTCTGATCAATCCATTCTTCCGCCAGGCGCAAGGTATTCTGCAAAGTTTCGAGCGGGGAATCTTTTTCCTTGCGGTTAATCGGGAGTTTTTCCAGCTCTTTCAGGCACTCGTCGCGTTCCAGCCAGGGCTGCACCGCCCAGCTGATCTGGGGAAAAGCACGCAACTGGGAATCCCAACGCAACTTCCAATTGTTAAGACCCTGGCAACCAGCTTTGCCTGCTTCGTCCTCGATCCATCGCCAGACCGCCTCCCCGATATTCTGCAACTCATTGTGAATTGCCGCTGCGGCCGCAGCGGCCAGCTCTTCCGCGCGTTCTGCAGGCACGATTGCCAGAAAGCGATTAGGCAGAGTCGGAGTCAGCAACCATTGCGCAGCAGCACCGGAAGAATTTTTCCTTCCAATATCCTCTTTCTCCTCCAGAATCCGCTTCCAAAGGGGATCCTCCCCATCCTTGTTTTTGAACTTGACCTGATAGACGCTGTCCTTGTGCAGTGCGTCAAAGATGCCATTGCCACGCAAATTGGGAAAGACGATCGAGTCCGGTCCGACTTGATTGGAGATGGCCTTCATTGCATGTGCCATCAGCCAGGAGAGCAAATAGGAACCGCTCCAGAGGTCCCTGGTACTGCGGGCCTGGGCAATAAAATCCTGCACTCCCCCCATTTGAAACAAGAGCAGAGCCGGACGCACTTTTCCGCCTTCAGCACAAGCTGCCAGAGCGGAAGTCATGGCATTGTGAACCCAGATGCTGTGATCGGGTATGCGGCTGTCCGCCGGAAACAAAGCGATCTTACCAGCAAGGCTGGAGCCAGAGGCCACTGCATTCTCAAGCCAGCGCCGCCAATATAAAAAAAGAGCCATCTTTGCATCATCGGTTTCAATCCCGTTGATTGCACTTTGCAGAATACCGTGTATATCACCAAATTGAGCCAGCAGCTCCTTCACCCGAAGATCATGACGCTCCGAAGACAGAGGATGGATAAATTCGCCCGTCCCCAAAGTTTTGAAAATTGTCGGACATTTGCCTTTTGGAAAGCCGAAGCGGTCAGCAGATGCCGTAAAATGGTCTGCTGCATGAACAGCAGAGACATCATAATCGTCCGCACCGGATAAACCTGCTCCGGCCTGAAAAAGCCTGGCAGACTCCTCATGATCTGCAATATTCAGACATTTGTCAGGGGGATCATGCAACAACGCTGCCAATTTCGTTCGCCAAAATTTCTCAGTCGACATCCTTTTTTACTCCTTTTCTCATTCCGCCAGACCACTACAAACGCACACCCGAAAAGACTTGCAACTATCGCTATGACGATTTTCAAGGAATATAACCAATCTCTGAAACATAAATGGATTCCTGCAAAATATCCTCATTCGCAACGATTGCAAATGAATGTTGAGCAGATTATCGATTTCCTGGTAATGGGTCAGTTAAACTTGGTAACAGAGGAATTCTTTTTAACAACGAAAAGCACGAAACGACCCGAAAAAATTGCATGGAAGCGGCGTTGACTGCTAGCATGCGTCGTACTTCCCATGCAATTTTTTCGGGTCATTTCGTGCTTTTTGTTGTTAAAAAATATCACTGTCACCCAGTTACTGACGCATTACACTTCCTGATCCTTTTTCAAGGCTGGATTTGCTTCCCTGTCCTATAGCCTATAAGGAACCCAAAATTGGATTTTCCAGAAAAATGCATTTTTTTGCAAAATGTTTTTTTGCAGCGTTTTTGTTTTCGTTTTTCAGAAAAATCATACAAGTTCGCTTGATTTCGGGGAAAAAAGGTTTATAAGTGATAGAGCACTAATGTAGTGCAATACAAGTGCAACTGTTCAGAACCCTGTTTGGCATGGCTCAGAAGACTCCATATGCCGTGGTGTATTTCTCTAGATTCTCTAGAGCACCTGGGCATCTGAATTGTTGCAAGCCAAAAAAGGAGAAAACACGATGAAAAAAGTTCTTTTTGTTGCGGTTGCCGCCATGCTGCTCGTCGCCTTGACTGGCTGTGGCTCCCTGCGTACCCCCGCTGGTGCCAACAAGGATAAGATTTGGTACCAAACCTTCTTTGGCATCTCCATCGAGAGCGCAGTCTATGGTGATGGCGTCATCGTCAACCAGTAGTAAGGACAGAAAAAGCGATTCTCCTGCTGCTCAATGAAGTTGGGGGATCAAAGCAACACCGAGGAAGTGGCACTTGCCACTTCCTTTTTTTGTTTTTTTTGCAAAATGTTTTTTTGCAGCGTTTTTGTTTTCGTTT
>JBAXYW010000429.1:0-3741 GCA_041670605.1 Lentisphaeria bacterium | reverse complement strand
GAGGGGGAGGATCCGGAGCTGGAAGCTCCGGGCACATTCTGGGGAGGGAGCGGATCCGGAGCTGGAAGCTCCGGGCACATTCTGGGGAGGACCCGGGCACATTCTGGGGAGGACCCGGGCACATTCTGGGGAGGACCCGGGCATATTTGGGGGAGGCCGTGGGATTTGTTTTGGCATTGCAATAAGAGGAGTGTGGCATGCGTAATTATTTAATTTGTTGTTTGTTGTTATTGTCGGGGCTGCTGACTGGAGCAGAGGTTTTTCAGGTTGCTGTGACGTTGACGCAAGGCGAGAATGACGCGGGGATCTTGACCCTGCAGCTGCAAGTGCCCCCGGATGGCTATCTGTATGATGCACAGCTGCAATTGCAGTTGCCGGAGGGCGTCCAGGCCGTCCGGGCGGGAGGACTGAAGCCGATCCTGAAAAATCAGGATGAGGGTCTGATTTATCCGGAGAGCGGAGCGGTGATCTATGAGCTCAGCGGGATTGTTTTTCCGCTGCAGGTCAAGCTTTCTTATCAGGGCTGTGTCACTGGCATGTGCTATCTGCCGGAACAGAAGAGTTTTACCTTCGAACAGTTCGGTGAAAGCACAGGAGCTGCGCAGGCAAGCGCAGTAAGAGCCTTGTCTTCCGGTGAGTCACGGGGGGGACTGCAGCGCTGGCAACAGCAGGTCGGCGAACTGGATATTCTGGCCAGTACCAGCGGCTATCTCGCTGCGGAGGACTTTCTGGACTGGCTGCAGAGGAGCCGCCGCGGCGAAGGCATCGCTGATAAGGAGAATCTGCTGTCTCGGGTCTTTCGCCGTTTCGGCCTGTTGCTGGCGGCCATCCTGATCATTCCTCTGGGCTTGCTGCTGAATTTGACACCCTGCGTGTTACCGATGATTCCGATTAATCTAAGCATTATCGGCGCCAGCGGTAAGGATGCTGCCGGTAAAGGACGTGGTTTGCTGCTGGGCAGCTTGTATGGTTTGTCAATGGCACTGGTTTACGGGATTCTGGGCATGGTGGTGGTGCTGACCGGAAGTCGCTTTGGCGCGATTAATTCATCACCCTGGTTTAATCTGGCAATCGCGGTAGTGTTTGTCTTTTTGGCACTGTCCATGTTTGATGTTTTTTTGCTGGATTTTTCCCGTTTTCGGGGTGGACGTCAGGGGCGTTCGGACAAGCCCTGGGTGTCGGCGTTGCTGCTGGGGGCGATTTCGGCAGTTTTGGCAGGGGCCTGTGTTGCGCCAGTACTGATCTGGGTTCTGCTGCTGTCAACAGATCTTTATGCCAAAGGCAATGTTATTGGGATTTTTCTGCCTTTGTTACTGGGCGTCGGGATGGCTTTGCCTTGGCCACTGCTGGGCGCCGGCATCTCAAAATTGCCGAAACCCGGAGCCTGGATGGAGCGGGTCAAACAGGCTTTCGGGGGTTTGATTTTGCTGTTCGCGGCATATTATCTTTTTTTAAGCGTCTCCTTGTTCCGGCTGCAGAGCGGAAAGCTCGGCCCGGAAGTGCTGCCGGGCTGGCATAGCAATTTGGTCGCCGCCGTCGAACTGGCAAAAACGGAACAAAAACCGATCTTGCTCTATTTCTGGGGAGTGACCTGTAAAAGCTGCACCGCTATGAAAAAAACTACCTTCCAAAACCAGGATGTGCAGGACTACCTCAAAAATATGGTCACAGTGGCTTTCCAGGCCGATGATGGGAAAGACCCCCTGGTCGCCGCCGTCTTGAAAGAATACCAGGTCATCGGGATGCCTACCTATGTGATCCTTAAACACCGGTAGGGGACGGGAATATGGAGCACCGGCGTCCTCGCCGGCATCCCCTTGTAGCGGTTCGTTTTCGCCCCTGACGGAATACCTGCTTGTACAAAATAGTCATAGAATGTCATTTTTGGCACATTGCTTTTGCCTGTTTGCTGCATTATATTATTTCATTTTACTGAATATAGGATGATGGGATATGACAGAGATAAATGAACAAGAGTCGTTTGTAGTGGAAGAGATTGAGGAAAATGCTGCTGTTGCTGCAACGACAGAAAAGGGTTTTAAGTCTTTTGGTTTGGGTGCGGATTTAATGCGGGGTATCAAGGAGGCTGGTTTTACCGAGCCGACCTTGATTCAGCAGAAAGCGATACCGGAACTGATGGCGGGGCGTGATTTGATTGGTCAGGCCTTGACGGGATCCGGTAAGACAGCAGCCTATGGTCTGCCGGCCATGGAACGTATCCGCGGCAAAGCGGGTTTGCAGTTTTTGACTCTGGTGCCGACGCGGGAATTGGCGGCTCAGGTGAGTTCGGAACTTTTTAAGCTGGGGCATCATGCCGGGATCAAGACGGCGGCCTTTACCGGCGGGCAAGCATATTCCCGTCAGGAAAATCTTCTGCGCCAAGGGATCAATATCTTGGTCGCGACCCCCGGACGACTTATTGACCTGATAAAAACTGGACATTTTGACGGCATGAATCCCTCGGTTATTGTCGTTGATGAAGCCGATGAAATGCTCGACATGGGCTTTCTCGACGATGTGAAAACCATTTTAGATCAGTTTCCCGGACCGCATCAGACCATGCTGTTTTCCGCCACGCTGCCGAAACAGGTTGTCAACTTGGCGCAGAAGATTCTGCACAATCCAGTGGATATCACGACGGCAATATCGGAAGCGACTAACAATGATATCGAACAACAATATTTTGTCATTGAGGAACATGAGCGGGTTAATGCGGTGATTCGTTTGATTGATTCGGACAATGTCAGCAAGGCGATTATATTCTGCCGCACAAGGGAAGAAACGGATGCCTTAAATATTCTGCTCGGCGGGCGCGGCTATAATGTCAACTGCCTGCATGGCGATATGGAACAGGCACAGCGTTCGCGGGTTATGAACGCCTTCCGGAAATGCGAAATTGATATTTTGGTGGCGACGGATGTAGCGGCGCGTGGTCTGGATGTTGATGATGTCTCGCATGTCTTTAATTTTCATATGCCTTTTGACAGCCGCGGTTATGTGCATCGGATCGGTCGTACCGGACGGGCGGGCAAAGCCGGCAAAGCGATTACCCTGGTGTCGCCGCGGGAATTGCGTCAGCTTGAGGCGATTCGGCACAGTGTTGGAGCGGAAATACAGCTGGGGATGATTCCCACCCGCAAAGACGTTTATACGCAGCGTTTGCAGAAGCTTTTTGCGGAGTTATTTGCCAGTGATCTGGACCCCTCGTTGTATCATCAGGTGCTGGAAATCTCGAAGGATCAGGATCAGGATGCTATCGTCCTTTTTACCAAATTGCTGACCCGTTTTTTGAGCAACAGCAGTGACCAGGGTCCGGAGAGAATTGGTCTTTTTGGTGATCGTCTGGATCGCTTGGTCAATAACCAGAATCGTCCTGAACGCAGAGACTCTCGCGACAACAATCGTCGCGGCGGCAACAGCAGTTGGGGCAGGGGGCGCGGAGATAATAAGCGTCGTCCGGATTTTGTTCGCGAGGAAAGAGGCGAACGCAGTACTGGTGCGTCGCAAAACCGTGATCGTGCCCGTGTGGAATCGAAGAGCCAGGCAGCAGGTAGTAATGCTCGCAATCTTGCAGGCTTCGAACAGGCAATCCGCATTGCTGAGGATATCGACCGGGAGCGCCAGCAGGGACCCGCCGGGAAACGACCCTATCGTAGTTCGGCGGAAGCCCCCAGAGGAGACAGCGCCGGGAAACGACCCTATCGCAGTTCGGCGGAAGCCCCCAGAGGAGACAGCGCCGGG
>JBAXYW010000428.1:0-3742 GCA_041670605.1 Lentisphaeria bacterium | reverse complement strand
GTTGCTTGCGACATGTATCCTGTCCACTCGATTATAACATGCCCGATTTGCGGAGAGCAATATTATTCGTGCATGGGTCATAAATGCGATGATGTTATCTGCCCGGGGTGCGGAGAAGTTGGGATTGTGCATCTCAAAACTAAATGTTCGATTTGTGGAGAGATGGTTTATGTATGCGATACCAGCCATCCGACTCATGCGTGCCCGGGGTGCGGTAAAAGCCATGTAGACCATCCGCAAATAACCTGTCCTGTATGTGGGGAAACCTACTATAGTTGTCAAACGCATGTTTGCACAGGTGTATGTCCGGGATGCGGAGAATCTGGCGTTGTACACGCAAAGGTTTATTGCTCGGGATGTGGGGCTGATTTAGGATATTCTTGTGTCGCAAACTATACCGGGCACAGGCAAATGACCTGCCCGTACTGCGGAGAAACATATATGGAGTGTGCAGGGCATACTTGTACTTACGATCCCGTAGATGCCACCGACCCGGAAACTGGCGACCCGGTAAAGAAATACATAACATTACCGAGTCAAACCATTGTAGGAGACCCTGGAACTGGGGAAACAACAACCACTACCACAACTGTAACAGATACGAGAGATGAGGGTGGCGACACCATCAAAACGGAAACCACTACCACAACTGCAACCACCAACCCGTCGGCTGGCATAACCACTACCGTAACCGTAACTGAGACTCTGGACGGGGAAGGAAACGTGACCGGGAATGTAACCGACACAGTTAGCGTTTGCTCAATTTGCGGAGCAACAGGTAATTGGACTGTATGTCCAAACACCGATTTGTGCTGCCCGTTATGCGGAGAGAATATCCACGGCGTGACCGACCATGTTTGCGAGGGTGTACCGGAAGACCCGACACAAGCCGACCCGGGAGAAGACCCTCCGGAAGCTGGCGCGCCTGACACAACTCCATTACCGGAAGTGGCAAGGTTTTATTTCAGCCGGATAAACCAACAACCGATTGCTAATCCAGTGGGAACAACATACACGGTGGATCTGCCGATGTCTGTTTATGCGGCATCGACAACCGGGACAGATCCGGGAGCGATTACGCTCTATCTGCATTGTATCCCTGACGATATTACCAGCGGTGCTACATATTCAAATTCGGTAACATCGGTTACGTTGAAATCCTTTACGCCGCCAGCTCCGCCGCTTCAGCTTTTCGGGCGAAATTTATATCCAAACATGACCAGCAGCAAGGGCGACGATACCTGGCACTCAGACGATGAGTTTTTGCTGATAATCTCGACTGATCCGGATACCGCCGATGCGCTGACCGACGTTGACAATTGCTGCGATGGTGTAGGATGTAGGTATCACCTCAGAGTTAAATTCCGTGATGGAGTAAAACCCGGACGATAAGGAGCAACGATGAACAATACAGGAAAAACAATAACCGCAATCACAACTGCTGCCGCGATTGGGACGGGTGTCCTACTGACAGTGCCGGAAGACACGCCGCAACTTGAGCCGGAGCAACAGAAACAGGTCGAGTTTGTTGACGACATCGAGCCGTTTGACATCCCGATTTATACTGTACCTACCATTGACATTCTGGCCTATACTGTAGACGTGCCTAGCGTTGATCTGCCGAAAATTGCCGTGTTGGTTGGCGGAATAATGCCGATTGAAATTTACAGCCCGGAGCAGATCAAAATTGTAACGGCGATTGTCGAAAAAATCGGAGTCGAGAACCTGAGTCCCGCGCAAATCAAAGTACTGGTTACAATTGTGGACGTGGTAGAAGTTGACGGATACAGCATCGAGACTGTTAAGATTGCAACTCAGGTTGTAGAAAGCGTGGGGGTCGAGAACCTCAGCCCGGTGCAAATCAGGATTATTGTGGCTGCTATCGATAGGCTCGATGGCGACATTCCGAAAATCCAGCAGCTACAACGTGTACTGGCTGCAACGATGCGCGATCAGCGGATGATCCAGTACGACCGGACACTGAGTATCTACAATGATGCGCTGACTGCATGGCTGGAAATCTACAGCAAACCGCTGCCGGCTCCGATAGCCTACATCCCACTGCCCCGGGGAATCCGGATGATTGCGGAGTTGCGATCCAGCGATCATGCGGCTGAGAATCTGGCGTTTTACCGGCAACGTGGATACAATTCTTGTCTGGTGACGATCGACGGCACAGAGAGTGCCAGCGACGTCCTTCAGCTGGTAAATCTGGTGCGGTCTGCTGGCATGGCTGCATGGATTGCGTGGGCAGGGCCTGAAAAACTCGAGTGGTCGATCTATCAGCAACCGTCAAAAATTATTGGACTGTTGCGAGCTGCTGCGCAGCTCTGTCAGGGTTATATATGTGCCTGGCGGCGAACATCTGCGCATCTGGTAGCACAAGATCCGCAATATCTGGAATACCTTGTACAACAGGTTCGGTTAGCAAATCCGGCAATCTGCATTGTTGGCGAATCCTACTACGGGCAGACGTGGGAAAACCTGCCGGATGTAAACCGGCGTGGCTGGGAAGCACGTGACAACACTCCCCGTAATCAATCCGGCATCATGATTGCTGGCATAGCGACACAGGGCTTTGCAGTTGAGGCGATGTTACGTGGGGTTTTTGCCCGCTGGGCATCTACACCCCGTCTGGCCTTGGTACTAGGCGACCGGCCTTACTATGCCAGCAGCAATAGCACTGGACGCAGTTTTGCGGCGAACTTGCGTATAAAACAACAGCTGGAGCGACGTTTTTTACGCGCCGGTTGCATCGGCACGGTGACCATACATGGCGACGGCTCAGACAGAGGATCAACTGTGAGTACAGTTGACGATCTGGGTAAGTATAAAATTGATTAAACAACAGGAGAATGAAAATGAAAAAATTGGTTTTAAGTTTGGTGATTGTGGCCTGTGTAGCGGCAAGCGCTGCTGAATTCAAACACCCGGGGTGGAACTGCAAGGATGTAACCCTGCTGCAGGAACAGCTTACCCTCGCGCCGACAGAATACAACAAGCTATCAATCGCTATATTGATCGATTTTGCACAGAATGGAACGCCTGAAACCATTGAATCGGCATTTGCCCGCATTAACGTGGTAACTAGTGCCAATGATCCGACGTGCTCGCAGGCCTCTAAACTGGATTTTGCAAAACAATGGGCACGGTCAACACGACCTAAAATGGATAGTGCGTCCATAAAACAGTTTTGCATTGATAACCCGAGTTCGTATGATTTATATATCGGTTTGTGGGATGGGTATGAAGATTTTTGGAGTTTTCAGGTAGTATCTGATTGTCTGCTGAAAAATGGATATAGCGCAAACTACGTTATCCAGGCCATCGACTATCTCAATCGGCAGGCGATTGCACTGGGTAAATCTGATGAGGAGGTACTCGATCTGCTGAAAAAACTGAACCGTACTTTTAGCGCAAATCTGATAAAAGATAAGGAAGTCTGGGGGCCTATTGTCGCCCAGATTCGGACAATGATGGAAACCTACAAATAAGAAGGAGAAAGACACCAATGAAAAAACTCGTAATCGCACTCGCAATCATGGCAATGGCCGCAATCGCACAGGAACAGACATTCAAATTTCCGGGCTGGAACTGCAAAGATGTAACCCTGCTTCAGGAGCAACTCGCGCTGGCGCCGGATAACTACTTCAAGATTGTGCTCACGTACCACCTCGATTTTGCGCAGAATGGAGCGCCGGTGACCTTTACCGAGGCATGCACACGGATTGAGGCCGCTATC
>JBAXYW010000427.1:0-3754 GCA_041670605.1 Lentisphaeria bacterium | reverse complement strand
TGTGGGACATTTCTTCTTCTGATTTAAGACAGGCTTGCAGCCAGGGAGGGGACTTGAGCGCATACGTGTCCGCTTCGGTTTGGAGTTATATTTGTGAACATCGGCTTTATCAGCATAACCAGCATTCAGAACAAGAACACGAACAAGAGGAAAAAGAATGAGTCAGAGTGAATTGGAGAAAAAAGACACTGAAAGTTTAGCACGGCGTTGCGTGGCGGTGTGCGAAGAGCGCAAAGCCGCCGAGATTCTTCTTTTCGATGTCCGGGAGAATTCGATCCTGGCGGATTTTTATGTGGTTTGCTGCGGTACATCCATGCCGCATATTCGGGCGATCGGCGAAAATATTCGCAAGGCCATGTTGGAAGAGGGCTTGCGTCCCCGCGGGCAGGATGGCCTTCCCGGCAGCCGTTGGATGATTCTGGATTATAGTTCGATCCTGGTTCACATCCTGGATCCCGAAATGCGCAACTTTTATAATCTGGAAGAATTATGGGATAACCGCAAGATTCTCTATCGCGGGGGAACCCCTTTGCTGCGGCAGGAGCCAAACCGTACGCAAAATGTAAAACCATCGTATCTTATGATGGACCAAGACCAATCTGAAGACCAAGACCAGTAATAATTTGCAGGACAGCAAAATGAGCAGCGCTGAATTTCCCCCCTATGCCATGCCGATTGGGGCTGTTGATCCGGAAGAAGAATGGCTTTTCCCTGAGGGGTTGCCGGATTACGACCCGGCGGCGGATAATGACCCCAGAATCAGCAATCCGGAAGCCGCTGAGAAAGGCGGCTATCTGGATCGACATCTGGCCAATGTCCGTATACCATCCTTGTTTGCGTATCCTGCGGATTCTGCAACCCATACCGGTGCGGCTGTGTTGATCTGCCCGGGCGGAGGCTATCAAATTCTCGCTTTCGACAAGGAAGGCACGGATTTGGCACGTTTTTTGAATTCGCTTGGAGTGACTGCGTTTGTACTGAAATATCATCTGACTGGGGATGAGACGCATCGGGGCAGCAATCCCTTTGCTCCCTTGCGGGATGCCCAGCGCGCCTTGCGGCTGATTCGTTCCCGTGCCCGGCAATAT
Organism: Lentisphaeria bacterium; assembly: GCA_041670605.1. GTDB lineage: Bacteria > Verrucomicrobiota > Lentisphaeria > Oligosphaerales > Oligosphaeraceae > JAQVUB01. Next base: position 2,666 of record JBAXYW010000427.1, on the reverse strand, counting down.
GGGCTCCGGCCTGATAAGATTGGCATCATGGGCTTCTCGGCCGGTGCGCATCTGGCAGCCTGTGCTGCCACCCTGTTTCTGGATCGGGATGAGTCCCGGCACGAGCTGGCCGCAATCTCCGCCCGCCCGGATTTTTGCGCACTGATCTATCCGGTGGTGACCTTTTGCATGCCCCAGATGCATGCTGGTTCCTGTCATAATCTCCTTGGATCACAGGCTTCCGAAGAACTGAAACGACAATTTTCACCGGAAGCGCAGGTTTGTGCTGAAACCCCGCCCACCTTGTTGATACAGGCGGTCGATGACGCAGTGCTGGTGGAAAACAGTCTGCTTTATTTTGCTGCTTTGAAGGCCGCCGGCGTCGCTACAGAAATGCATATTTATCCCGAAGGTGGCCATGGCTATGGTATGCGTCAGCGCGGCATGACCATTGACAGCTGGCCGGAACGCCTTCGGGATTGGCTTCTGAGACAAGTTTGAACGAAAAACGATAACAGTTTACGAATGGAAAGGACAATTAGCTATGCAAGTGATAGTGATCATGGCCGGTGGAGCCGGCGAACGTTTCTGGCCCTTGTCGCGCCGGAATCTTCCGAAACAACTCCTGACTCTCACCGGCAGCGGACAATCTCTGCTGTCGGAAGCGGTTGAACGCAGCATGGCGGTTGTTCCGCCCGAGAATATCTATATTGCTACGGGTGGGCATCTTCAACAGGCGATCAGGGAAGCCAATCTGGGCATTCCGGATAGTAATGTAATTGCGGAACCCAGCCGCCGGAATACCGCCGGCTGCCTGATTTACTCGGCTGCCTACATATTGGCTGCGCACCCGGATCTTGGCCCGGAAGAGGTGACTATGGGCGTGTTGACAGCCGATCACCGCATTCCGGATACCAATCCCTTTGTTGAGACGGTGCGTTCGGCGATGACGGCTGCCGAAACTCAGAATACGCTGGTGACGATCGGCATTCAGCCGGTACGTCCGGAAACGGCGTACGGTTATATTGAAGTGGCGGCCAATGCTCCTTCGCTGAATGAGGCTGGCCAATGTTCGCTTTATTCAGTCAGCAGTTTCAAGGAAAAACCCAGTCCAGCTGTCGCCGCACAATATATCTCAACTGGACGTTATTTCTGGAACAGCGGCATGTTCTTCTGGCGCCTGTCGACTTTTCAAAACGAATTCGGACGAGCCAACCCGGTGATGGCGGAAACTCTGGAAGATTTGACTGATGCCATGTTGGCGCAGGATGGAACGCGAGCCAACCGCATCTTTGATGCCATGCCCAATATTTCAATTGATTACGCCCTGATGGAAAAATCCGGACGGGTCAACGTCATTCCCGGTAACTTCCTTTGGGATGATTTGGGCGCTTGGGATTGCTTGTACCGTACTTTCCCACAGGATAACAGCGGCAACGTCAGTTTTGGTGACCCTGTGCTGATTGATTGCAAAGACAGTGTCGTGTACAATGCGCCAGGCCAGAAGAAAATGGCAGTGGCTACCGTAGGGCTTGAGAATATTATCGTCGTGGTCAGTGATGACGCCGTCCTGGTCATGCCGAAAGACCGCGCCCAGGATGTTCGCAAAGCCGTCATTACCCTCAGAGACCGGGGAGCTACACAGCTGTAAAAAGAGGACGCCCCTTCGCTCCCCCTGCCGATAATTATTATTTTTTTGCAAAAGCTTGCAAGATGGAACCGGTGGGGTTATATTTGTTAAGAACTTGTGAGGGGGATTCTAGAGTTTTTCGGAATAGTAATCATAAATAGTGGAGGTGTTTTATGAAAAAGAAATCAAGTTTTACGCTGATTGAACTGCTGGTCGTGATCGCTATTATCGCAATCTTGGCCGGCATGTTGTTGCCCGCACTGTCCAAAGCCAGGGAAAAAGCACAGCAGTCCGCCTGTGCCAATAACCTCAAACAAATCACTCTCGTCGCAACAACTATGTATGTCAGCGACAATGAACAGAGATTCCCAACTTGGTATGATAATGCAGGGTCGGAAAAAAGCCCCGGTTGGGTGCAATTTGCTTCAGATGACAAAGCGGGAGAAGGCTCCAATAAAAAACTGGACATTAAATATGGGTTGTTATACAAATACCTGAAAGATGTCCGAGTTTATGCCTGCCCAATGGATAATGCGGAGTATGAGGCTATCAGGGATGAATGTTCCTATATGATTAACCAGCGTGTTGCTGATAAAAAAGTGACTATTGTTCAAATTGCCTCACGAGTTCCTATTTTTATGGAAGCAGATAATACTGATGCCGTTAATGCAGCTACCAGCGATGGTCTGTATAGGGTGTGGGCAACTGGTGGAACTACTCAGTTGGCTGTTGACCATGAAACAGTATTAGCCAATCGCCATGGCGATGCTAATCTGTATGGCTTTGTTGATGGCCATGTCGAACTCAAAGCTTGGGATAAAGCTGCAGCCCTTTATAATGCTATTACGATTACAGACTGATTTCCCTGAATTTTAAGGTTTACCAACGCGCCGTTCGGAGTCTTCCGGGCGGCGCATTGCATTTTAAATTGAATGCGGGTTGCGCTCGAGGAAGCAGATTCCCCCAGAATGTGGCCGGAGCTTCCAGCTCCGGATCCGCTCCCGTTCCCGGCGGTCGCAAGCGACCGCCCACAGAACGGCAGGTGTGCTGTCTTGTT
>JBAXYW010000426.1:0-3759 GCA_041670605.1 Lentisphaeria bacterium | reverse complement strand
TACGTTTGTAGTTCAGCCTTCAGGCTGCGTGGCCTCCGTGGGCTTCAGCCCACTCCCCGTCCCCTGCGACATGAGGTCATTTCGGGACATGTACATTCGTCGAATACGTACGTTTGTAGTTCAGCCTTCAGGCTGCGTGGTCCCTGCGGGCTTCAGCCCGCTCCCCGCTTCCCCGTTCCCATACCCGAAAGATTTCATCTTACTACATGAGCTTATTTCGGGACAGGTATGTTCGGGGACGTGCATGTTTGTAGTACAGCCTTCAGGCTGCGTGGCCTCCGTGGGCTTCAGCCCGCTCCCGGACAAATCCGTCGGCTGCCGGACCTCTGCGGCACCCACGCGATCTATGGGATTAAATCGCCCTTTCAGAGCTTGGATTTATTTGTGCATGATACCCAGGACGTTGCCCTGGGCTGTCATAGCACGCGCCTTCGGCGTTCTAAACTCCACGCTTTCGAAAAACGCAAGAAACAGAGAAACAGAGAAGCAAACAATCATTACAACTGAAACTGCGATTCGTCCCGCCAAAAAAATCGGCCAATCCCTCAGTTACTTCAAGTAAAACGTGACTGAAAAATGATGATCGAACGCATAGAAGATCGTAAACTTTCATAGAAAATCATAAACTTTTCAGGAATTTTTATGCTTTCATGGAGCCTCCATGACTTTTTATGATAGTATATGATTCTACTTGAATTTTTATCCCAGAAAGCTATTTTTTCGTTGTCACGCAGAAATCAGCCAGCCCACCCAACCGGGGGCCTCCTACCCTAATGTGGACGCGTACGCGAGCAGAGCTCCATAAAAAGGAAACAAGGAGTGGGGATTACCCCAGCAGCCAATATTGCCGGAATATTCTGTCATAGCGACTGGAAAAAACGCATTTCAAGGGTTACTTTTAGATAAAGTCAGTAATGATTCAGCATAGAATTTACTTAAGTATTCATAGTGAGGAGATGTTTACGATGAAAAAATTGCTTCTGGTTCTTGGTCTGCTAGTGGTTTCGTCTCTTTCTCTGCAGGCATTTAATACATCCGCACTGCAGATCAGTATCTGGGCTCCGAAAACGCAATTAGTGCCGGATTATATTGATGTATCCGGACTAAAACTTAACCTCCCCTATGGCAGTAATCAAAACGTAGCCGGACTTGACTTGGGACTGGTTTCCATCAATGATAATGCCGCAGCACTACAGATCAATCTTTTTAACCGCACAGCTGAAAATTTTGCCGGGGTTCAAGTCGGTCTAGTGAATGTTGCCAGCACTTCCGGCGGCATCAGTATCAGCCTCTTCAATTCCACCGAGGGAATATCAAAAGGGCTTGATATCGCCTTGGTGAATACCTCACTGGAACATCGGGGTGTCCAAATCGGCTTGGTCAATTATACGGAATTTCTAACCGGTTTGCAAATCGGCTTGGTCAATATCGTAACAAAGTCCACTGTACCCTTTTTCCCGATCATTAATTTCTGCTTTTGATTGGCAGACAGGCTTTGTATGACTTGAACGATAAGACCGCAGCAGAATTCTTTCCCGCTGCGGTCTTGCTGTTTCTGAATAACATCCTGCAGTTATTTCTTAACGGCAACTTCATCATATCCTGTATTTTTCCTAAATAGGAGCCGGCAACGATGAAATATCGACTCGATCATTCTCTTTGGCCGGGACTGCTCTTTGTCTTTTTGTCCATTTTCTTCCTGCTGTGCCTGCAACATCGCTTGAGCATTCTCGACCGACTGGGAGCTATGAATTTCACTTTGAGTGAAATCAATACCGGAATCTTCCGACAGCAGGAGTTCGCCCGCGGAATCCGCAGCGCCAGCTCAGGACGCGACCTGGCGGAACAAAACAGTTTGCGCAGCCGGGACAAACTCAACCAGCTTTTTCAGCAACTTACCGAAAACATTAAACAAGCCGATGCGGCTTCAGAAGCTTTTAGACAACAACTCCGACAGGATTGGAATCTGCTTGAAGGCTATATGCAAGACCTCCGAACCGGATATGAAGCATCGCTCAATAAAGCACTCTCTGCTGCAACAGCAATCCAGGATAAAATCGGAAGCCAGCTGAAGCTCAACCGGGAAAAAGAACAGAATATAAGCGCCAGCCTGCTTCGGCTGACGATTACTTGGTGCTTGCTCGCGATCCTCCTTCTCAGCGCCCTAATGATCCGACAAATCCGGAAAAAAAGGCAGCAGCAATGCATCTCAAGCACCTTTTTAGCCCTCTCCAAAGAATTGGACAGAGAAGAATTGCCGGACGCCAATCAGGAAGAAGGCCTCTCAGAAAGCCAGATCAGTAACGATCTGGAAAAAACCTTTGCGACTTGCTTTGAGCGTTTTCAAAAGGCGCATCAGCGCAAAGATAATTTCTTTGCTTCGATGAGTCATGAAATCCGGACACCGCTCAATGGCCTCGTAGGTTTCCTCGGCAACATGGCGGAAACACCGTTGAATGATCAACAAAAACAATATTTGCGGATTATTGATTCCAGCGCACGCAGCCTGATGCATGTCATCAATCAGATTCTGGATTATTCAAAAATCCAAGCCGGACGCCTCGCCTTGGAAGATATTGCCTTCGATCTGCAAAATTTTGTTGAAGAGCGCGTCGCGGTAGCCCGTCAGCTGGCAAAAAACAAACCACTGAAAGTGCATCTCGAATTTTCCGGCAGCCAGCCGCAGATTGTCCGAGCCGATGCCGGACGTCTTCGTCAGGTACTTGACAATCTCTTGAATAATGCCGTCAAATTTACCGATCGCGGTGAAGTTGTTCTGGAGGTCAATTGCAGTAGGGCAAGCGAGACGGATTCTTCTTTGCTGGCAGATTTTGCTGTCCGTGACAGTGGGGTTGGCATTCCGTTCAATGTTCAGCAACGCCTATTCAAGCCTTTTGCCCAAGCGGATGATACGATCGCCCGCCGTTTCGGCGGTACTGGATTGGGATTGAGTATCTCGTCTTCCCTGGTGAAATTGATGGGCGGCCAGTTGAATCTGCGCAGCCGCCCGGGCGAAGGGTCCTGCTTCTCTTTTTCCTTGCGTGTGCTTTCCGCCAAACCGGAAGAACAAGTGCGCATTTCAGAACTTTATCGGGTCATCCTGCCACGTACGGAATTGAAAAAATATTGGGCTCTCCTGGTTGACGATACCCCAACGAATCTTTTTCTGCTGGAAACCATCTGCCAAAGTGTCGGCTTGCCTTATCGGACAGCAGAAAATGGCCGGGAAGCCCTGGAACTTTGCCGGCAGCAGCGTTTTGACCTGATTTTCATGGATATCCAGATGCCGATCATGGATGGCTATACCGCCATCCGGGAAATCCGCAAACTGGATAACAGCGCACGCACCCATATCATCGCCCTGACTGCTTCCGCATTTCAGGAGGATATCGATCGAGCCCTGGGCGCGGGCTCGACTGGCTTTATCCCCAAGCCCTTTGAACGCGATCAGCTCCTGCTCTGCATCGCTGATGCCCTCGGAGTTTGTGCCGAACGAAAATTCCGGGAACCGCAACTGGCTCAAGAATCTTCAGAGGGCGCCAGTGTGCGAAGAATGCATGATTTCATGCGGGAACAATATCAGATTTCCCTTGGCGAAATCAAAATGATCCTGGCACAGACCGTGACTGATTGGCGGCCCGTCTTGGATAATTTGACGACTTACGCCCAGCAGGGAAATGCAGAAGAAACCATTGCCATCCTGCAACGCCTGAAGGGACAACTCGTCTCGATCGGTTTGACCGACCATTCCGAACAGAC
>JBAXYW010000425.1:0-3769 GCA_041670605.1 Lentisphaeria bacterium | reverse complement strand
TCCGATGGCAAGTATGGACAGCGTTGCTTGCCTATCTCCTGCTGCGGTTCATCGCCTGGTATAACAAGTGGAAGCGCCAGTTCAGCCGGCTCTTTACCTTGTTGCGTGCAGTCCTCTGGAATTTCTTCAGCTTGCCCAGCATCATAGAGTGCTGCGACACCAAGCGGGAGAGAAGCCATATTATCAGGGGAAGTCCGGATAAAGCATATCAGCTGTATTTTGAGGGGCTGGTATAGCTTCCTGGTCAAATTTTTCTACACACAAAAAAGGTGTCTTGTAAAATTTGGCACCGTTGTGCTTGATTGCGCCCACAAATCCGGTGATTTCAGTGGCTATGGGACGGCTGTGATAAAATTCAAATAAAATTTGCTGCAGATTTCTGTATTTATACGTAGCTAAGAAAATGGACAAAAAAAGCCCTCAACAGAAGAGTTTTGGCTTCTCATGAGGGCGACGAGGCGAAATCTTGGCAATTTTCTAGAGAAAATTTGTCAAGTCGCTGAAGAAAAATTATGATTCTTTGTTGTTGTTCGAGATTCTGATTCTTTTCAACTGTACATTATCGAAAAATAATTTCCGTGAATGAGCAATCAGATAAAACCTGCTTTATATTTAGATAAGATATCATTACCCTTCGTTGGAGTTCTCTCTCTTTTCCCGTTACCAGTCACTCAATGAACCGCATTACTGTCCATGCGCCATATTTGGGCACTTTGCCTACCATGTTGCCTTTTTGGGCCAAGAGCTGTGCCTTCAATTCCACGGTCAGATTTCTCCTGTTCACAGACGCGAAAATCCCCTGTACACTGCCAGCCAATGTCGAAGTCGGGAAAACCACCCTAAACGCAGTTGAGCAGATGGGGTGGGAGAAAACCGGTGCCAGCAAACTTAGCATAGCCTCACCCCATAAACTGTGCGACTCTTCGTCAATGTACGGCGAAACCTTTTCTGGCTATCTGCAGGGAACTGATTTCTGGGAATGCTGCGACATTGACATGATTTACCAGTTTCAGCGCAAGATGACGCAGCCTGATTTTGCCAAGGAAATGCAGTTGGATGTTCCAGAGGGCTCTTTCTTAGGTTCAAATGGCTTTACAGCCAAAGCGCCATTCCTTCCTGTGCTTCTTACCAATCTGACGCCTTAAATCAAGATGCTTTTCAACTCGTATATTTTTCTGCTGGTCTTTCTGCCTGTCACCTTTTTGCTTTTCCGGCTGTTCCAGGTCTGCCGCTGGTCAACACTGGCCAAGGGCTGGCTAGTGGCATCCTCACTGTGCTTCTACGGCTATTTCAAGCCAGATTATCTGCCAATTATCATCATCTCGATTCTGCTTAACTATTCTATAGGTAGAGGGATGCTGGCCAACCAGCCGCGTCGAGGACTCAGAACCTTGCTGCTGACTATCGGCTGCTGCCTGAATGTAGGCATCCTGGTATATTACAAATACAGCGGATTTCTGCTAAATAATCTCAACCTGGTTTTCTCCACCAGCTACAATTTTCCCTTTTTGGAAGACCTGGTTCTGCCTCTGGGCATTTCCTTCTACACTTTCCAGCAACTTTCCTACGTTATTGACTGCTACTCGGCGAAATGCCAAAAATACAGTTTGCTGGAGTACTCCCTGTTCGTCACTTTCTTTCCCCAGCTGATTGCGGGACCGATTGTCCTGCCCTCCGAAATGCTCCCGCAGTTTAATGAAGCGGGCAAATCCCACTTTTCCCTGGAGAATTTTTCCGAGGGGGGCTTTATGCTGGTCTGCGGCCTGGCCAAGAAGTGTTTCCTGGCGGATACCCTAGCCATTATCGCCGATGTCGGCTTTGCCACTGATATTCCCTTGCGGCTGGCTGACGCCTGGCTCATCTCTCTATCGTACACCTTGCAGTTGTACTTTGACTTCAGCGGCTATTGCGATATGGCTATGGGACTGGCCAGGATGTTCAACATCGAACTGCCCATGAACTTCAATTCTCCCTATAAGTCCACGGATTTCCAGGATTTCTGGCGGCGCTGGCATATAACCCTGGGTCGCTTTATGATGATCTACCTGTACATTCCCATGGGCGGCAACAGGAAAGGCGGTTTCCGCACCTCTTTCAACCTGTTCTGTGTCTTCCTGATCAGCGGCCTGTGGCACGGCGCGGGTTGGCTGTTTCTGATCTGGGGTGGGCTCCACGGTCTGAGCATTATCATTCATCGCTTCTGGCGCAAACTGATGGATAAACGCTATCACGCCTTCAAAATTCCACGCAGGGTGGCAGTCGCCATTACTTTCGTCTGTGTGAATATCCTCTGGGTATTTTTCCGTGCCCCGGATCTGCTGCGAGCCTGCCGTCTGCTGAAATATATGGGCGGAGTCTACAGCTGGAAACTGAATATCAGCAGACCATTCACGCGAGTTCTGGAAAGCGCGGGCAACTTTTCTAAGGAATGCCTGGTATGGACTGTCATCATTTGCCTGGCGATTATCTTTGTCCTCCCCAATACCCAGCAAATGTTGCAGCGACTGAAGAATCACCGATGGATTATGGCTATCCTGACTGGTGTCTTTGGCTGGCTTGGCTTTATCTGCATCTCCCGCATGTCCCCCTTCCTCTATTTCAATTTTTGAACAGAATATGACTACACCCGTTAAACAAATACTACTGAGTTTTGCCATCTTCCTGAGCCTGCTACTCATAGGAGCCGCAATGGTCTACAAGCTAGAACACACCATGCGACAGCCTAAACTTTTTAATGTCCGAGGCAAGTATCAGCAGCAATCTCAGTATATCGCCATTCAATATAACGACTTTGACTCGCTAATCCTGGGCTCCAGCATGTCCACCAATTTTCTCTGCACGGAATTCGATTCGATTTTCGGAGCCAATTCTCTTAAACTGGCACAAGCCGGAGGAAGTCTTCCTACAGCAATGAAACTTGCCGCCTATACCATGGGCCGCAAGCCCTTGAAATATGTATTGGTAGACTTGTCAGCCCCCCACTTTCAGCCTGAAAATTATAAATTTGATGATGATGTTTCGAAGGGGAAATATCTGGAAAGGCTGGACGAACTAATCTCCCTCGATTCCATCTGTTATGCTTGCAATTTCTTCCTCAACCATCAAAACACACCAATTTCCCGGGATGACTACGGAGCCTGGACACTCGGAGGCAAATACGCCAGCCCTCTCATTCGGTTCGCCTCAAAGGCCCAAACCCAGCGCCGCCCTAACGAAAACACATACAATATCACTCCCCAAAATACCGCCCGGGCAAGGAATGTTTTTGCGAAGGTTGTTTTCCCATTAATCAAACGCTATCCGGACACCACCTTTCTCTTTTTTTTCCCGCCGCACACTTTCCTCACTTTCCAGGATCTCGAATTTGTGGACATTATCGAATACAAGCGTATGGTTATGAAAGGTTTGAACGCTTATCCCAATGTCAGACTCTTTGATTTCCAGAATGCTAGGGAAATCACCGACAACTTGGAGAACTTCAGAGACTACAGTCACTATATGAACCCAATCAGCAGTTGGATACTGCACCAGATTGCCGCTGACAATTATTGGGTCTGTCCCGAAAATCGAGAAGAAATCCTGGAAAGTTTTCTACACAGTCTGCAGACCTACGATTATCAGGCTGACAGAAAATTCTTGGAAGATGTCAACCGCCAGTGGCAAAAGTCTATTGACTGACCCCAAGATTATCTTTGGAAAAGCCAGGAATGAATTTGGACCTTCAAGGAAACGAAAGGTTGTCCAGTCTGGGCAATGACTCCGAGTGGTC
>JBAXYW010000424.1:0-3787 GCA_041670605.1 Lentisphaeria bacterium | reverse complement strand
GAGAACTGTTAACAAGTCAACCCTTGCACACACGGCCTAAATTTTGAAATTCAGATCAGAGGTTTGGAATTATGGAGGATCACCTGCAAAAGGCAGAAGAACGGGACAAACAGTCCATATTTCAGGCTGAATTTGATAAACTGAACGCCATTTTCTCCGAGGTCGAGGAATCAAAGCAAAAACTGGTGCAAGGTCTTATCTATGATGCCGCGTTCCTCTACTCTGAAAATTGGGATTTGCGCCGCATGATTGCCCAGACCGGATCGGTTGTGACGAATCCAAAGAACCCGCTGCAGCAGAAAACGCTTCCGGCGGCAACGCAATATCTCAAAAATGCGAATTCCTACGCCGTGGTCATTAAGGCCCTGAACGGCGTATTGAGTAAAAACGAGATCGAACCCGATGACGGAATGGGTGAGTATGAGTGATTAACCTTACCAGCGGAACCTACATAGGGCAGATACCGGAAGAGCCCCAACACTCATGGCTGCTTGAATATATCGGAAAATGTCAGCACGGGGAGATTATCGTTGGGCGCGAGTTGCTGCAGGAATTTAACATTCTGCTGGCACATTTCAACGATCCTGCGGTTACCTTCGATATGTCCGACGCTCGCAAGAGAATTGATTTTATCGAGACCAAATGCAAGCTCTATGAAGCCCCGTTCGACGGTAAACCGTTCTTGTTGGAGCTTTTTCAAAAGGCATTTATAGAATCCATTTACAGCTTCAAGATATTTGACGCAGAAGCGGACCGGCTGGTACGCCTGTACCAAGAAATCTTATTCCTCGTCGGAAGAAAAAACGGAAAGACCCCTCTTGTCTCGGCGATTTGCTTGGCCGAGTATTTTTGCGGAGAAAAGGGCACAAAGATCCTTTGCTCGTCTAACGACTACGACCAAGCCGACCTAAGCTTTCAGGCAATCAACGCCATGCGGGAGCAAAGCCCGTCTTTGGAGCGGCTGACGCGCAAAAACATCAAGGGCATTTACTTCGGAAATCCAAAGAAACCAAAAAAGCACGGAAAATTTAGCTTTGAAAATCACGGGTCTGTCAGAAAGATATCTGCAAAGACCGGAGCCAAAGAGGGCAAGAATATCAAGGTAGGCATGGTCGATGAAGCGCACGAGCTGGCCGACAATACGTCGATCATGCCTATTCGGCAGGCCCTATCGACGCAGTGGGAGCCGCTCTATTTCGAGTTGACCACGGAGGGGTTTGTAAACGACGGATATCTTGACGGTAGGCTGAAAGAAGCACGGGAAGTGCTTACTACCTTCCAAGACGCGGGAGAAATAACGCGCCCGCGCTGGTTAATTTGGCTTTATACGCAAGATACCGAATCAGAAGTCTGGCAGGATGAATCCTCGTGGGTAAAATCCAATCCCGGCCTCAGAGCAATCAAAAAGCGGTCATTCCTGCGGCAGATGGTCGAGGAAGCCAAGACCAATGCATCGACCAGGGCCTTTGTTCTTGCCAAAGATTTTAATTTAAAACAGAACAATGCTGCGGCGTGGCTATCTCAGGAGGTCTATATCAACGAATCCATGTTAGATGCGAAACAACTGCGTGGGTGCTTTGGAATCGGCGCGGTTGACCTTGCGGAAACGACCGACCTTGTATCCGCCCGCCTGATGGTCATGCGTCCAGAAGACCGGCATAAATACATGATTCAGCAGTATTTTATCCCAGAATCAAAACTTGACTGCCACGACGACGGGAAAGATTACCGGGTATGGCAGAAGCAGGGGCTTGTAACCGTATCGCCCGGGAACGATAACGACTTCTCGCTGATAACGAAATGGTTTGTTGACCGAGTGAAAATCGACGGTCTGCGAATCTATAAAATCTGCTATGATAATGCCCTTGCAAAGTATTGGGTGAAGGAAATGGAAGAAATTTTCGGAGATGAGGTTATGGAGCGCATACCGCAGAAGCGCGAAGTGCTGTCAAACCCGATGAATCTTTTGGAGGCAGATTTGCGCGGGAACCTGATCGTCTACAACAACAACGAGATTGACCGCTGGTGCCTGTCTAACGTCGCGCTTGACGTGGACAAGCGGATGCTGTCTATGCCCATCAAGGTGCAGGGAAAGCGAGAGAAGCGCATAGACGGTGCCGTTACCATGATTATGTGCGAAGCCGGGTTCCAGCAGTACAAGACGGAATACTTGAAGTATGTGGGGTGAACATGTGAAAAAGAAACTATTTGAATGGCTCGATGTGCTTCTGCTATCAATCGGAATGGCGCTGATATCGGTCGGAGCGTTCCAGATCTACATTCCAGCGGGGTTCATTGTTTTAGGCTTGTGCTGTGTGGCGCTGGCCTTTTTTGTTGCCAAAAAACAGGCAAGGAGGTGAGATAGTTGCTGCTTGACGCATTATTCCAGAACAATCAGACACAGAACATGAGATACGCAAAGCTTCTCGACAACTCCACGCCGCTGTTTTCTCAGTTTGGCCGCAATATCTACGCATCCGATGTGGTGCAGATGTGCATTGATTGCATCGCCACCGAATGCTCAAAGCTGCAGCCGAAACATATTCGGACGGATTCTGGCGGGAAACTGGTTGCGCCGGTAGATAAGGGGCTGAATCGGCTGTTCCGATGCGCGCCGAATGAGTTAATGACAACGCACGATTTTCTGGAAAAAGTGATCTGGAAGCTGTATCTGGATTACAACTCGTTCATTTATCCGACGTATACGCTTTCGGCTGATGCAAGCGGCAATTGGAGCCGGTACTATACCGGCCTGTATCCACTTAACCCGACGTGCGTTGAGTTTCTGCAAGATTCCACAAATGCTCTGTTTGTTCGGTTCACGTTCCAGAATGGCTTTAAATCGACACTGCCTTATGCCGACGTTATCCACCTGCGGAAAAAGTACAGCGTCAACGACATCATGGGCGGCGGAGCAAACGGGCAACCGGACAATGCGCCGCTTTTGCAGACGCTTCAAATCAACGATCAGATTTTGACCGGAGTTGGAAAAGCTGTCCAGACGTCCATGCAGATCAAAGGCATTTTGAAGCTGAATACCACACTGGAGGATGAAGGTCAAAAAGCCGAACGGACGGCGCTGGAAAAGCAAATTACAGAAAGCTCGTCCGGTATCCTGACAGGAGACTACAAGGGCGACTATCAGCCGATCAAGATTGACCCAAAGCTTGTTGATGCCGACACGCTGGACTTCCTTCAGAACAAAATCCTCCGCTTCTACGGCGTATCGCTGCCCGTGCTTAACGGCACGGCCACGGATGACGAACAGCAGGCATTTTATAACAAAACGCTGGAACCCATCGTAATCAGCATGAATCAGGCATTCACAAAGACGCTGTTCACGTCGAACGAGATCAATTACGGAAATACGGTCAATTTCTATACGTCGGCCTTGGAAACCATGACCGTGAAAAACAAGCTGGCGATTATGGACGGGCTGGGAAATCGCGGCGCACTGACAGATAACCAGCTTTTGGCGTTGTTCGGCTACGCGCCGTTTGACGGCGGCGATGTGCGGCACATGAGCCTGAATTACATTGATGTGGCGCTGAGCAACGATTACCAGCTGGCCCGCGCCGGAATTGACAGCAAGACACCCGAAAATAACAATGGAGGTACGAATAATGGGAAAACAGAATAAACCGGTTGTTGGCTCGCGTGAAGTGCGGGCTTTTTCTATGCCCGATATTCGGGCGGCAGATGGCGGCAATGTCATTGAGGGACACGCTGCCGTATTCGGTCAAGCCTACGATATGTACGGATGTTGGTCGGAGACGATTGCCCGTGG
>JBAXYW010000423.1:0-3789 GCA_041670605.1 Lentisphaeria bacterium | reverse complement strand
CCTGGTAGATTTCCTCAACAATAGGGCTGGAAAAACAAAGTTGACCACTGTGCCGGGAATTGATGTCGATGCTGCGCTGACCATTTTTTTGCAACGCAAAATATTCGGGATGTTCTTTGCCGAAACGTTCGATATAAGCCATTCTCGACAAGCCGTGACAGTTGGGAATATAATCGGTCTGTAGGCGTAGCCTAAAGTTGTTGAGTAACTTGGTGTCTTTGTCGCCGTAATCCTCACCAGCTTTCCAAGTAACATTCCTGACGATGTGATCGGGACGCTCCAAGATGTCGATCTGACCAGGAATTTTCAACTCTGGATTTTTAGGAATGACAGTACCAAACTCGCCAGGGAAAACGAAAGTCGCGGCGACGAAACGCTCCAGAAAATCATAAACCGCAAATAGACTGGCGCGTTCATAAAGGTTTAGCCACGGTTGACGATCACTTAAGGGGCGGTATTGCGGGTCGTCACGACCTGCAATGACCAGACTGTTGGGAAAGGATCGGATGACAAAACCATCCCGCGGCAAGCTGTGCACGTCAACGCCAAGGCTGCGGGTCTGTTCATTATCACCGACAACGATGCTGAAAACCTGGCCTGGCACATTCTGCACAATGGGAGGTTTTTCGCCAATAGCCTGACCCAGGAATTCCTGAAGTTCTTCGGCGGCGAAAGCCGCCGGCGGCGCCGAATTGGGCGGCAACAAGATAACACAAGTGGCTTTTCCCTGCCGCCCCAGTGTAACGCTCGTAGAGTCCCCGACTTTGATCAGGCGCGCTTCTTGATCACCAAGTTCGGAAGCCACTGGCCGAAACGTCCAGATGCTGATTAAAGCAAAAATGAGTAAAAGTCGTTGACAGTACATACGCAGTGGAACTCCAGATTTGATTGTATTAGTCGTACCAGTTTTTATGGGAGATGGCGAGTATCAATTGCAGTATTTTCTTTGCTGGTGGCGGCTTGTTGAATCGGATGTTTTGCTGCTTCTGCAACTCAAGTCGTTTCTTTTCAAAGCGGCAAGTTTGTCCAACCTTTTTTAGAACGGTACGGCTTCAAGATAAAGACAACGAAAGCGCCAGGGAAGAACATAATAAGTATCTCCACCGAAATAACCACTGTAAAAAGGCCGGTTGTTTTGGACGCTGCCATCGATCAGGGCAGAATTAACCGTCATGCCATGCCGGTTAGTATAGTGGTCACCATCGCGCATGACATAGCGGTTATCGATACGGCAGAAAGGTTCTGAGAATAACCAGTTGCTGGAACCATTGCGGAAATTTGAGGCGGTGCCAAAATTTTTACCCAGTTCAGACAAATGGGTAGACTGGGTCAGGCCACTGGGGGAAAGAGCCGCACGGCCAGCTATATACATGTTAATACCATACTGAACACCGACCGTCTTGCTGAGTAACCTGTTGGCAGCGTTTTCTTCAGCGGAGAAGCCCGGGCAGCGGTACACTCCGGGAATGGGATAACGAGTGATAGCCCATTGACCACTCGGCGGCCAAGTAGTCTGGTTTTGGGTAGTATTTAGAGTTCCTTCGCTACCCAGATAAGGTGCCAGGGTGTCCGCCCAGATATAATTGTTTTGAGTAGAGTGTAAACTGCGTTTGCTCTGCACAATCCAGTCATCATTATCCATTGTGTACAGGGAACTGGCCAAACCAATCTCCTTTAAATTCGAAGCACAAGTGATACGCTGAGCCGTTTTTCTGGCCTTGCTTAACGCTGGCAAAAGCATCGAGGCCAAAATCGCAATAATCGCGATAACGACCAACAGCTCAATAAGAGTAAATCGAAATTGCGGGCACCGTTGCTGCTGTCTTGCCTTGCTGGATTTAGAGCTGCTCATGTTTCCCTCCATTTTTTGTTTTGGAACTCTTTGTTGCTACTATTGAACTGCTTGAAGCTTGGGAGCACTAGTATTGCCGGAGATAAACTCAACAGGGATAAGAACTTTTTCGACGCTTAATTTTTCGCCGGCCAAAAGTGCAACCAGGCGGGGCACCGCCCAAGCCAGCTGATCATCCAGATTAATGACAATTCTACTGCAATTACCACAACGTTGGTCCGATTTTGAACTAACACCGATGAAAGAAAAGTCCCGCGGCAATTTTAAACCTCGCCCAGACAGGAATTCATGTAGCGGTTCTAAAAAATCGATGCTGCCGATAAAGGCGGTCGGCGGACGCTGATAAGTAAAAAATCTCGCAAAGTAGCTCTTCAGGATCGTGGCCAAATAATCGTCACCTTGCGAATTGAAATAGTCTGTATAGTCAATATCATCAATAAAAAGGGCGGGATCAAAGTCATCCGCAAGAACTTCTTGCCAGACGCGGCGCAAGATCTTGAGATGAAACTGAAAATCCACATGGCGACGGCATTCCAGACAAACAATACGCCGGTGCCCTTGAGAAACCAGATGTTCCAGAGCCGTTCGGTAACCATGGTAATGGTCAAACTCGAAAGCATGCATCCAAGGTAGCCCATCTTGGATATTGCCGATGACAGCGATCCCATGCCGATGCAGTGCTTTCATAACCATCGTGGCACCGGACGATCCAAAAAAGATAAAACCGACGAAACCGAGACTCAGCAATGCTTGAGTAAATAACTCAGGAGTCGGCAGCTGCATATCGACGTAGGCAAACTGCAAACCACTGGAGCGGTAGCGCTCATTCAGCTGCGTCAGTATCTCTTGTTTATGCCAACTACAATCATAAAAACCAACCAGACCGATTGTTTTGAGGGTAGAAGCCTGACTGAGATCCTGAATGAAAGTGCCGCGCCGGCCTTCAACCCGAACTAAACCACGAGACTCCAACAGCCGGATGGCTTTCATCAGGGTCGAATGGTGAAAACCCAGTTTCTTGCTTAAAGACAAAACACCGGGCAAGCGGCCAGATAAACAGTTCTCGCGAATATAACGCTCCAATAACTCACTAACGTTATGATATTTGACTGTCGGCATCAAGTAATCCTCGGCTGAAAAACAAATCGTTTTCGCTATGCATTGCTATTATACTATCTATGACATGAAAAATCAAGTCCCGGGAAAAAAATATTTACTGGGGCGGGGAAAGATTTCCCGACCGAGGCCGATGTTTTGACGGATATTGTGAATGTGGTGAACCCTGCTGATACTTGTGCTGTTTTAGCAAACCCGCTTTATATTATGTTGCAATTGATCTGGAACAAATGCACGGAAAAGTGGAAATATGGAAAATCTGTTTTATCATTTTCTGGATGCTGTTGATGCTGAAAGTCTGTTGTGCAATACGACAGAACTGACCAGGTTGGAGCTCGGCCAGACTTGGAAAAGGATGCATGCGGCAGCCAATCACGCTGCCAGACTCCTGCGCCAGACCGGAATTCTACAGGTAGAAATACTTTCTTTTGCCGCCAATGGCAAGACCGTTTACCGCGACGAGCGTATGCCGCTGGCCAAGGAAGCCAGCGTGGGAAAATTGACTCTGCTGGCAAGTTTTGAGATGTTTTCTTTCTCCTTATCCCCTTTTTACCCAGGAGTGACAGTATGTTGAACGAATTCTTTCTTGCACCGCCGGAATCCTCTGAACGTCAGGAACAAAACAGTAAGACCTTCCATTCCCTGTCCGAAGCCTTTGCGGCATTGCGGGTGCTGAAAAAACGCGGCGAGCTGGACTACCCGGTGACGGTCTGGTGCAAAGAAGGAATCTACCCGCTGTCAGCCCCCCTGATTCTGACTCCGGAGGATTCCCTGCCGGTCACCTTCAAAGCCGTGCCCGGGGAAAAACCCATTTTTGATGG
>JBAXYW010000422.1:0-3825 GCA_041670605.1 Lentisphaeria bacterium | reverse complement strand
GTATTCCCTGGAATTGGAATGAGCCTGTTCCAGTTACAAAGGAGAGAAAATATGCCTTGGAAATCCTTGGTTCTGTTATTGGTATTGTTTTCCGGGGTGAGGTTGCATGCCCAGCTGCTGGTAGAGGAAAAGGAGGTGGAGCGTGACGGCAAAAAGGTGCTGCAGGTCAAACGCGAATACCTTTTCAAACAGTCCTCCCTGATTTATCGCTATCACCTTGATCCCGATGAAAAGACGTTGTTGAAGGGGAAATGGGGCGATTACTTTTTCGGACTGAAACACGGAACCGTCAACAATGGCAGCTGGTGCACCTGGGATTTTCTTCAAGTCAATCAGCTGCAGAAGGGACGCCGCGCCAATCTGCTCAACCAAGCCCCGGTCACAAAGACCGGGATGAGCCGGTTTGCCGGCGGACAGCTGGCCGAATTTGTCTGGCAGGGTGGCATTTCCTTCCGCCTGATTCAATATGAGGCGATGCCGGAATGGCTTTTCGGGCGGGTGCAACTGCCCGAACAAACCGCTGATCTGGAAGTCGTCCTGGGAGCCTGGCCGGGCGGAACACACTGGGAAAGTCCCGGTCGCGAAAGGCACTTGGTCTTGCAGGAAAACGACTTGCTTCTGACCAATGCCCTGCAGAATATCCCCTTTGCAGAGGGGCAGGGCAATGCCCTGGCACTCTACAACCGGAATTATTCCGAACGAAATGGAAATTTTCTGGTTTTTGATGGGAGCCAGGTTGCCAGTTTGACGGCCAATGCCGGCGGCAACAACAAGGTGCAGATGATCTTCAAACCTGCCGATGGTAAACGTGAATTCACCTTTGCGATGAGCTATTTTCTGGATGTGGATCCCGGTGAGACGGTTGCCCGGTTTCTCGGGGAACAGGCCCCGAATATCATCGAAATCCTGCAGAAGGTCGATTGGAATCCCGCCTTTGACAGTTCCGGATTTCAGCGGGATTGGCAGCGCTGCCGAGAACTGCTGGCGATTTTGCAGAAGAGCAATATTGTGCAACTGCAGGAATTGAGCGGACATGCCGGACGGCAGCTTGATGAATTGCGGCAGCGTTTTGCTGATGGGGAAGCCGCCAACGATTCTGGCCAGTGCAGCACGGCCTGGCAGGAGCTTGAAGTGTTGCGTCTGCAGCTGGGAAAAGCCTGGCTGGAGACCCTGAAATAACTTGAGATGGCTGGCGCCATCAGCCATCAGCCATCCGTTTTCAGCCATCCGTTTATTTTTGGGGTGGCGTTCATCGTGTCCAACGTCGTTTGAAAGGAGTTTTTTATGTGTCATAAGTTTTTGCTGTTGGGAATTTTCGCGATGACGTTGTTGTTGCCGGCGCAGGAAACTTTGCCTCCGGTCAGCCGTACGGACTGGGCAGGGGATTATTATCAGCAGCTGACGAAGCAGGCAGCCGCCTTGCAGGGGCAGACCGTTCCCGTTGTTTTTCTGGGCGATTCGATCACTCATGGCTGGGCCTGGAAATCCGATGTCAAGTATCCTGGCGGACGTGAAATCTGGGATACGGATCTGGCGGAATTCAAGCCGTTCAATCTCGGAGTTTCCGGTGATACGGTGCCCAATGTGCTCTGGCGGGTAACGGAAGGAAAACAGCTCGATGGTTATCAGGCTCAGGTGCTTGTCCTGATGATCAGTGTCAATGATCTTTTGCGCAGCAGCAGCGATCCGGAAAAAGCGGTTATCATCACTAATACCCTGGAGCTGCTGCTGAAGACTTTGCGCGAAAAACAGCCCCAGGCAAAAATCATGCTGCTCAGCGTGCTACCCTTTGCCTCCGAACGGAATCAGATCAGAACCTATGTCAATGACCGCGCCCGAAAATTCTGCGAAAACAACGATATGATTTATTTCGACTTGAGCCCGGTTTTTCTCGATGCCGACGGCAAGCTGATCAATATGCGTGACGGCCTGCACCCCGCCCCTCCCGCCTATAAACTCATGGCCGACCAACTCGTCCCCAAACTGCGAAAACTGCTGCAAAACTAATCATAACTGCCGCCAGCAATCCAATCGTTTTTTAACCACGAACGGCACGAAAAAGCACGAAAATTTTTTATTGGTTTACGCATTTGTCCGATGATCCTTGTCGGGGCAAAGATTCATGGTGGTGTACTCGGCTTTACTGCTTTCCGGCGGAGGCAACATGGAGCGCCGCCGCCCTCGGCGGCACAGGCATCGCGGTTCACTTTCACTCAAGGAAAAGTCGCAGGGCAATGAGTCCGGGATGGGGTCGGCTGTACTGCCTGTCAGGAGCGGTGATATGAGATGACCATTCACTGCAGTTATTTTGCCGTATGGGTGTTTTTTTCCTGCAGGCGGAATTGTCTTGGGGTTTTGCCAAAGTGTCTTCGAAATTTCTGGCAGAGGTCATTGCTGTCATAGAATCCGCATTGTGCTGCGATATAATTGAGGCTTTCGTTGCTGTTGATCAGCAGGTCTGCGACATGCTGCAGGCGCAGGCGGATCTGATATTCGGTGGGTGAACATCCAGTAAGATTCCGGAATTGGCGGAAGAAGTTGCGTCGGGACATGCAGGCTTTTCTGGCCAGATCATCGACGGGGCAGCTGGCGGCAAACTGTTTATGCAGGTGGCTGAGCGCATCGCCCAGCTGGAATAATTTGCGGTGAACGGGATTCTGCGAATCACTCAAACGGGCGATTTTGACAACCAGTTCCATGAAACGGGCCAGGCTGCAAAACAGACTGCCAGGCTGAAAAGTCTCGAGTTCTTCACGCAGGCGTGAAAACAAGTCGTTGACAGTGATCAGTTGTTCCCCAGCCAGTCGCAGAATCGGTGCGGCCTCATTTTCCGGATGGGTCGGATCCGTATCGGTCAGGATTCGTTGCAGCAGTGGCAGGGCATAGGTATCCAGCGGCGGCAGCGACAGACGCGGAAAATCATAAATCACATTGCTTAATTCCAGTTGTTCAGCCTGATCATAAGCATGCACCTGCCCGGGATGAATCAGCAACAAATCACCGGCCTCGATGGTGGCAACTGATGCATTGACCAGATGCCGCGCACGCCCCGATAAAATTAACGTCAGTTCCGAATACTCATGGTCATGAAAAACCATGCTCGGCTGACGACCGGCAACCATATGATTCGCCCAGAGCGGTAAACGCCCCGGCAGGACAAAAGAACGCAACGAGGAATGATAATTGATTTTCATGTGATTTTTCCGGTTTGGCATTATTATAATATAAATTGGCACATAAATCAATGATTTTTGAAAATATTAACACTATAATAATAAAAGTTTCAAAATGAATTGTTTTCGGCCACCGGATCCACAACAGTCATGTTTTCACCGATCGATCGGTCAGATCGGTCGAAGAAAAGCAACCATGCATCAGCAGGGGAGAACGGGTATGATGAAGAGTTTGTTTCTTTGGATATTTTCCAGTCTGGTATTCTTGTTGCAGGCTGGCGGCAAGTATGATGTATTGGTTGTGGAGGCTGGCTGTCAAAATCTTCTGAACAATGTGGATTTTCAGGTTGTATCCGGTAGCGGTTTGCCGGAGGGCTGGGAATTCCGGAATTATTCGGAATCACCGGGTTTTGAGCATGTCTTCATGAGTGATTTTTTCCGGCTGAAGACGGTTGGCGGGTTGTATGGCTATCTGGTTCAGGGGCGGATCCTGGTCGAGGAAGGGCGCAAATACCACGTTGAGGTGCTGCTCCGCCAGAATACCCGCAGCCTGTTGTGGATTGTCCCGGTTGTGTATGCGGAAGGTTTGAAAGAAGTACCTCCGAGCTGTCGTTCCGCAATCAATCCCGAGCATGGTGAAAATTTGCGCCGT
>JBAXYW010000421.1:0-3826 GCA_041670605.1 Lentisphaeria bacterium | reverse complement strand
GGAGTTTTGGCTTGATCTCGATGCGGTCGGTTCTCCGGACAATTGGAATGGTCGGCTCTGGTTAGGAGCCTTGTATCAGGATGGCGCTCCAAATCGGGTGCTGGAACTGAAGATCCTTGAGACATGTGAAACGCTGCCGGAGGGTGCCATTGCCAACAAGGTATTTCCACTGAAAGGCGGCAAAACCGCTGTCAGCAAAAAGATTATCAAACTGCCATTTGTCAAGAAAGCAATCAAACTGGATGGCAAATTGGATGAAGCAGAGTGGACGGATGCCTTGGAATTCCGGGAATTGACGCGATTGTCCAGTCCGGGGATCGAAGCACCACCGACCAAATTTCAAATGTTGCGGGATGATAAAAATCTTTATATTGCCGCGGAACTGACCCCCGTAGGTGAAAATGGCTTCCAGTATGATGAACTGCTTCGGCCTTGGTATTGCGATAGTATTGAAGTGTATTTGCAGTGCCGTGATGCGGAGGAGGCCTTTGTCCAATACATTATCGCGACCAACCGCAAAACGTATGCCATGCACAAGGTTTCAAAGCAAGCCGGAGCAACGAGTAAGCCGCTTAGTGTACCAGAATATAAAGCAGCGGAGATGAACGGCAAGTGGTGTCTTGAAATGAAAATCCCCCTGGCTGTGCTTGGTACTGGAGCAGACAGGAGCGGATTCAATCTCTGCAGATCGGTCTGGGACTGTGGGAATGCCATCCCATACACGCTGGCGCCAGGCAGAGAATTTCGTAATATGGAGGCCTTCGAATTGGACTGGAAATAAAGCTGAATTGTGAGGATGATTTCACCAGCCAGAATCCAAGGAAAAAACCGATGAATTCAAGAAAACATTGTTGCCCGGAACAAACTCAAAGTGAAACAACAAAAAGTCCATATCGCCAGATACTGAGAATCTTTCTTCCCGCCAATGCCGCAAAACAACGAACAGAGGAAACCTTGGAATACTGCCGGCGAACCGGATGCCGGGATGTGCTTTTGTTTACGACAAATTATGACGAAGAACCTTCTTTTAAATCGCTTGATAAGGTAAGTGAATATACGAACTCTGTCCTGAAGCCCGCTGCAGAACGCTTTCGTAAAGCCGGAATCTCGGTCGGAATCAATGTTATGCAAACATTGGGACATTGCTATTTTCCGGATGATCCGGAGTACCGTATCGCATTTCCGTTTCAACGACGCATTACGGCTGACGGCAAAGGAGATCGGGGTGGAGCCTGCCCATTGGATGCTGGACTGCGCCAATGGGTGCAGAAAACGTATTCGATATATGCCGAGGTGCAAGCTGATTATATCTTTGTAGATGATGAATTTCGAACGATGTTGCGGGATGGCTTGACCTGCTTTTGCCCGCTGCATTTGAAACGGATTGCTGATCTCGCCAAGGTTGGTACAGTTACCCGTGAGGAAGTAGCGAAGGCAATCTGGAGCGAACAGGATTCGCCGCTCAGAAAAGCGTATTTTGCTGCTACCACGCAGGGACTTGCTGAAATGGCGGAGAGGATTCGCCAGGCCGTCAAATCTGTGGCGCCTGAAATGCGACTGGGCCTGATGACACAAGTCTTTCCGCAGGGGACGACGGGGATTGATTATGAAAAAATATTAAAGGCATTATCTGGAGATGAACGACCGCTGGTACGTCCGCAGACTTCCCTTTATGCAGAGGTTGGCTTGCGTCACTTTGCCTCTGCGGTCGTCAATCCGTCGATCTTCCGCTCCGTTTTGCCGCCGGAAACTGAACATTACGCTGAAATCGAAAATTATCCCTATGGGTGTTGGGCGAAATCCGACGCCATGACCATCGCACAAATTTATGCCTTGTTGTTACAGGGATTTATGAAGCAAGCGGTGAATTTTTATTCGATGTTTATGCGACCCTTTGAAGAAACAATATCCCTGATTGAGGCGCAAGTGCGTGAACGACCACGCTTCGAAGCACTGGCACAATGGATCCCTGACGGAAGTGCCCCATTCGGAGTCTATAATTATTTCCATTTGCACGAACTGGAAAGTAGGCAGGTAAAAAGCCCTGGGGAATATTTACATGGGCATGCGCTGGCTTTGGCGTTGCCAAATCTTGGCATCCCGTTTGGAACACGCCCCGATGCCCCTTGGGTGATGCTTACCGGAGATGCTCTGAGACATGCAAGTCGTGCAGAAATTGATGCCCTGTTGTGCCGAGGTGCCCTGCTGGATGTCCCAGCATTACGTACTTTGACTGAACTGGGCTTTGGCGAACGGATCGGAATCCGGGCTGGGCGGGAACTGGAAAGCGATGAAATCGGATTCGAGGAATTCGATTCCCATGATGGAATTGATCCAAGCACTCAACGTTTCCCGCTTCAAGCATTTATGTATCCAAATCAGGGACACTGGTATGAGCTGACAAGTACTGGTTCAGCTCAAGCCTGGTCTTTGGTTCGGGATTTTCGCGGACGTATCGTGACTCCAGCACTGCTAGTCCGGGAAAATGCCGCCGGAGAGCGTTTTGGAGTGTTGGCTTTTACCGGTGACGCATCGAATCATTGGATGGCAAATAGAAACCGGGCAAAGCAACTTCGACAATTTTTTGCCTGGCAAGGGCGAACTTCCCTGCCGCTGGCGGTGAAAGAGGATGCGCCGTATTGCTGGACAATCGTGAACCGGGATACGGAAGGCCGTTTGATCGCAGGGATTATCAACACCTCCAGCGATACCATTCGTTCGTTGCCACTGGTTTTAGCTGGCAAATGGCTCCAGGTGACCGGCTCTGAGGAATTGCCACTGAAGCAAACGGATGCTGGCGTGCTGCAAACACAACTCGCACCGCTTGAAGTCTTAATTCTTCACAAAGAATAAAACAATCAGGGCTTTTTAGGTTGCAAGCTGAATAAGAAGAAACATGCCACCCTGTCCTAAAACACACATTCAGCAGTTTAGAAATCGTGTTTTTCTTTGATTTATTGTTTCCTAAAATTTTGCCCATTTCGTGATTTTCAAATCACCTGACTCTTTTGCCTGATTTTGGCGTTTTTTTTGTTCTTCTATTTGTAGTACGTGTAATATACACTATATTGGAGGAATGATAAACAGAAACAAACAACTTTTACAAGAAAAAAAACGTCTTCTTGATGATATTGGGCATTTGAGCAACATTCTTCATGGAACTTGGCTGGAACGATATACGACTTGTTCTGTCCCATCATGCCGTTGCCATGCAGGGCAGAAACATGGTCCCCGCTACTATGTGGTAATCAACAGAGATGGGAAACAGCATCCCAAATACATTCCCAAGTTACGGGCTGAAGAGGCACGTCTGGGAATCATGGAATTCCAGCGTCTTATGGCGATAGCGGACAGACTTACAGAAATCAACCTTGAGCTTTTGAAGGAGAATAACGATGAACAATGACCAGGTGTTTTCTCTGCTTGAGCATGCGAAAACCCACTCGCAGGGTCATCTGCCCGCCGTGCCCGCATACTGCCGCAACGGAACACTTGCGGCACTGTGAATCGCCTGATGACGACCAGAATGAAGATGGATATTGGAATACTGGTGGAGGGGTTTGTGCTTGAAGAGCCAAAAAAAAATGAAAAAATAAGAGGGGAAGCCTGTCGCGAAACTGCTGAATGTGTGTAGTAACGGAGATCGCTGCGTTTTCGCGTATGATTCTTTGTTGTTGCTGGCGACCACGACCAACAAAAAAACCAGCGATGCGGAATCAAAATTAGTTCGTGAGTTGCTCCACCTTTTTGAGGTTTTTCCCTAGCCGTGAACAAAACAGTTCGCGGCTTTTTTTTGCCTGTCATTTTTGATTAGTATTTAGGCTTT
>JBAXYW010000420.1:0-3832 GCA_041670605.1 Lentisphaeria bacterium | reverse complement strand
GAAATAACCCGGTAATTATTATCCAGGTTACTTTCTTCCGGCGACTGGACATATTTGTCGCCGGAGAAATTGCTGGGATAACAGTAAGGATGGATGGTAACTTCATCATAAAATCCTTGAGCCTTCTGCAATACCTGGCGCAGAAAAGGGAATTTTGCGCCACTGCAGTCAACGCCACTGACGCCGGTGACCGCTACGGTCGCAGCCGGGTCGGCACGTTTAATGCCGTGGTAACCGGCCTTATGCAGCTGCGCCACCTGCGTGCTGAACCATTCTTTGTCCTTGCCCAGCTCATTTTGGACAAGATCGGCCAGAAGGTCAGCCTCCCCTCCCCAAAGCTGATAATTATGTACTCGCCCCTTGAAATAGCTGGCAACCTTAAAAGCAAAGTCTTCGTACAGTGGAATAAACTCTTCCTTGGGAGGGAAGACATCATGCGGATGAGATTTCATGGCCGCCCAAGCCGGAGTGCGACGCAGGTAGATAATGGGTTCGATACCCAAGGCCAGGCATTGATCGACACGTTGCTCAACGCTTTCGACAAAGTGTGGCATCAGTTGCCGGTCTTCGCTATAATAGGACCAGCGGAAAGCCAGAGCAGAAGACTTGACCCCGATACGCGCCAAGGCTGGTAGCCGGTCAATGGGTCCGGCGCTCATGCCGAACAAGGAATTTCCGTCTAACGGCACAGGTGGATCAACGATACAAAACGAACCTTCGAATTCCTGCTTTTCCCCTTGCGGCTCCAGCAAGAAATACTGATAAAGATAAAAGCCTTTACTGCTTAAATTCAGCAGTTTTAGTTCTCTGCTAATGGTTTGTTTTGCGTCCAAATCCAGCTTTTCTGAATAATTTTCCACTATTTTGCCATAATAATCGAGCACCTGCACCTGCAGCTGGCGTTGCTGTTTTTCATTCCGGCTGTTATAGAGGTGGAAAGCGATTTTCTTTGTTTCTCTGGGATGAAAGATATTCCCTGGTGTTGGTGATAATACTTCGCTGCAGATACTGACCGCTTCGGCGGCCTGGTATTCACTGACCGTATCGCCTCTTTCAAACTGTACTGCATCCATCCAGATGCTTTTTGCTTTTTCTGGCTTGACCAGTAGCCAGAATTTATTGTGTCCTCCCAGTTTTTGTTCCGGAAATTCCAGCGTAAAGCGTTGCCATTGTAGGCCAGGACGCACCCATTTGTTGATGTATTTTCCATCCCAATTGCTTCTGTATCCCTGCAGGTGTACTACCGTATTTGCTTCAGCAGCCTTTAAATAAACGGACATCACGTATGGTTTTTCCGGTTCCAGAGTAAAGACGGCATGGGACATGACACTCTTGCTAAGCTTCAAGCTGCACTGGCCGTCATAAGCGGTCTCAGTAACCAATTCTCCTTCCTGATTCCATATCCCGTAACCGGTTTCAAAACTACTGTCTCCGGAAATCAAATTTCCCCCGCTCACTCGTGCGGCAAAAATAAGGATAAGTCCGAATGTAAACCAATTTCTGTTCATCATTGTAGACCTCAAAATTAAGAAAATAATTTTTTATCCTAAACCGTGTTTATCAGAGTTTCCATGGTTCCCAGAAAGCAGTCCAACTGGTGGAGGTAACAATAATGGGTTTGGCTTCGACATGGGCATCTAAAAAAACCATATTCACCCGATTTTGGTGCGGAGTTCCCAAACTGTTCGTAGCCGCAGTATGATACATCTGGAATTTTTTTTGTATTAAGCCGGCCTTCAGTGCTTGCGGAGTAGCCAAGAGGTCAAACTGGTAAAAACTGTTGTCACTAACCAAAGCACTATCGGCCATACTGAGGCTGTGAGCCGGGGGTTGAAATTGCATCAAGCGGGGATGGATGGTGTAGCCAAGCCCGGCATGATAACCATTGCCGTAATAGACCGTATACCCGTAATTGCTGCCGCTGGCGGGCATAGACCAATAATTTCGGACTATTTGTTTGGCCGGGCAGATGAATAGCTTATCGCCTT
The DNA here is from genome assembly GCA_041670605.1 of Lentisphaeria bacterium. Classification (GTDB taxonomy): domain Bacteria; phylum Verrucomicrobiota; class Lentisphaeria; order Oligosphaerales; family Oligosphaeraceae; genus JAQVUB01. Next base: position 1,844 of record JBAXYW010000420.1, on the reverse strand, counting down.
TGATATATTTCAGGCTGGTGGCCAAATGCGGCCAGGTAAAGCCGTTCCAGTTACATGGTGGCGTATATTCGGCATTGTCGTCAGCATAAAAAATTATTGCCATGCCCCATTGTTTCAAGTTATTGGTGCAAAAAGCCTGCTGCGCCTTGGCTCGAGCTTTGCTCAAGGCTGGCAACAACATCGATGCCAAAATAGCGATAATCGCTATAACCACAAGCAATTCTATCAAGGTAAAAACGGACTTAAATCTGGTTTTGTAATACATTTCAGCACCTTTCCGACAATGGGGACTTGCTTTTGTTTACTTATTACAGTATTAGGAAAATTAAAAAAAGATCAAAATGTTTTTTTGGCCGCCGCCGCTAATCGACTAGATGCCGTACCGATTTGCCATCAATAAAACCATTATCCAACATCAACTCGATCTTAGCGCCATCCTCCGTTAACAAATTTCGGATACTCTCCATGGTTAAGCGGCTCAAGCGAGCCAAATCCTGTACTAAACAGGTGGGTTCCGGTAGCAAATATGGAGTTACCGAAGAATTAAAATAACTGACTAACGAAATGTCCTCCGGGATCCGAAAACCAGAAGTCACCAGCTGATGATAGACCGGCAACAATAAATTTTCACCGCAAACCAGCAAAGCACTCGGAGCTGAGATCCGTACCATTTCTGAAACTTGACTTAATTGCGGCAACGTTCCATATAGAATCCGCTCGGGAGGCAACTCTAAATGATGAGCTGCCAGAGCTTGCCGACAACCAGCCAAACGGGCTTCTTCACCCCAGGACATATTGTCGGCGTAAGGCGCTAATAACACGCCAATACAACGGTGACCATGCGCAAGCAAATGCTCCGTACCTTGATAGGCTCCACCAAAATGGTCGGTGCAGACATAATGACAGCATTTTGTCTGATAATTAATGGTAACGACTGGAACCCCTACTAAACGACGTAAACAATCAGCACTTTTTTCGTTATAAATCATCGCAATTACGGCCTGAGAAAAATTCAGGTATACTTGCTCCAAATCACGTAAAGAGACCAATTCAACATTGAAACCGATTTGAGAAGCGGCACTGAAAAAACTGCCGAGCATCGAAGCCTCATAACTGTTGTTGCCAACATCAGAACTGCCGCTAACTATCGATATCGTCGTCCGACGAACCATAACCGGTGGATTGTAACCTAAACGCTGCGCTACAAGTAAAACCCGATGCCGCAATACATCCTTTACATAAGGACGACGGTTGAAAACCCGCGAAACCGTCGAAGCCGAAACCCCGGATTCTCTGGCGATAACATCAATACTGACTTGAGGCATAACAGACCCTAAAGCGTTGAACTAATGATTCAACAAAACTTCTTTCTGAAAGACTTTCAGATACTTAGTAAATTTAATGCCGTGCCATTGATTTTGCAAATATCATGGTTGAAATATTTTATCTTTGCATTTTTCAGGTTTATAAAACTTGGGCTGCGCAGGCTGCAGCCTGAACTACACACGCGCATTCATATGGAGTGCGGGAGCGCAGCTCCCGCTTTTTAAACTTTGTCAGGCCGTCGCACGCCATAACGCCTACTGGGGCAACGCAACCCGAACTACAAACGCACGTATCCGACGAACGTACCTGTCCCGAAATGACCCTTTTGGGAGCGGGGAGGATCCGGAGCTGGAAGCTCCGGCCACATTCTGGGGAGAATCCGGGAACGGGGAGGATCCGGAGCTGGAAGCTCCGGCTACATTCTGGGGAGAATCCGGGAACGGGGACTGTACTACGAGCCCGAGCTGAAGCTCGTTTTTGACGCAGGCTAAACTACAAGCAATACGTGGCTCAGAGTG
>JBAXYW010000419.1:0-2500 GCA_041670605.1 Lentisphaeria bacterium | reverse complement strand
TATTACTAAGGAGGATTTTAAGATGATTACTTATAAAACAGGCGATATTTTCAAAGAAGAAGCTGACGCAATCGTCAACACGGTTAATTGTGTGGGTGTTATGGGGCGTGGGATTGCCCTGCAGTTCAAAAAATACTTTCCGGAAAACTTTAGAGTTTACGAAACAGCCTGCAAACAGAAGGAAGTTGTGCCGGGTAAAATGTTTGTCCATGAAACCAGCTCTCTGATTGGTCCCAAATATGTCATCAATTTCCCGACCAAACGGCACTGGCGTGATGCCAGCCGGATGGAAGACATTGAGTCCGGTCTGCAGGCTCTGGCAAAAGTTATCGCGAAACTTCATATCAAATCCATTGCTCTTCCACCTCTCGGATGTGGTTTGGGCGGACTTGATTGGAGCGAGGTGAGGGGGCGTATCGAAAGCACACTCTCACAGCTATCTGAAGTGAAAGTCATCGTCTTTGAACCCAAAGGCGCACCTGAAGCTGAAAAAATGGTCAAAAACAGCAAGGTTCCTAATATGACACCGGGACGCGCTGCATTGGTTGAGTTAATGCACCGCTATTTGGCAGGTCTTTTAGATCCTTTTGTATCGTTGCTTGAAGTGCATAAACTCATGTATTTCCTGCAGGAAAGCGGCGAACCCCTTCGCTTAGAATATCAGAAAAACCTCTACGGCCCTTATGCGGAAAACCTTCGTCATGTCCTGAATGCGGTAGAAGGTTACATCCTTTCCGGCTATGCAGACGGTGGTGACCGACCGGACAAAGAATTGAGACTGGTGCCGGGAGCCTATGAGGATGCTTCAAAGTTTATTCAGGAGCATCCTCAAACCAAGCAGCATTTTGACAAGGTTTCTGATCTGGTCGAAGGCTTCGAATCACCCTTTGGGATGGAGCTGCTCTCGACGGTGCATTGGGTGGCCACAAAAGAGAATGCTACATCCAGGCAGCAGGTAGTCGAAAAAGTTCACCAGTGGAATGAGCGTAAGAAGCAATTTACGCCTCGCCAGATTGAGTTGGCATACAATGTACTAATTGGAAAAGGCTGGTTGAAAGAAGGAACTGTCTCATGATCGACCAGTGGTTTAAAAATGACCTACGCGACATTTATGCCAGCCATTCGGTTGCTGTATTCATCGATGAGTCCGGCGAGGCAGAGTTTTTACTGAAGACGGTTGAGGGTGAATATATCATCCACCAGGCGAATTCAGAGCTGGAAGAGCTGCATATAAAGTATCTCATTGAGAAGGCACAAGCCGGCAACAAACGCTTCCTTGTGTATACCCGTTCAAGAAAGGATGATCTCAAGTTCATCCGGGAATATTGCGAGACCTGCGGCTGCCTGGAGATCCGTTACCTTCAGAATTACGTCAAGGAAAAGGTTCACCAGACAATGAACCTGAATATCAACCTTCCGACAGAGGATATTATCGCAGCAGCAAAGGCCAGCATCGGCAAGGATCGCTCTTACTGGATGAATCTCTACCACAAGGGTTCAGCCGGAATCTTTGACTTGGAAAAAGAGCTGCTGCCCTTTGTGCATGACCCGGAAACTTATGCAAAAGAAAAGAACGACGCACAGCTTCGCGAAACCTTTTACAGAAAAGTCAATGAGCTGCTGGGTCAGGATTACTTGATCAAGCCCGCTCCTACGCTGGCCGCTGAAGTGGTGAAAGCCATGCTTGATGGCCTCGCGGCCGGTTGTTGCAACAAGACACTTGAGTCAGTTTACACGAGCTGGCTTGACTCCGTCACTTACAGGGGATCATTCAAGGGCTACCTTGGCAGCTATAAACTCAGCCCGAATCTGAATATCTGGAAGGTCAGCCTGCATCATCCTTTCCGTCAGGTGGATGAAAGGTGGCTGGCAGAAATCGGTAAAAGCTTTCCCGATAAAGCAAAACTGCCCTCATTGCTGCCTAAATTGCGCCAGCGGGATCAAAGCCGGCAGGCACAAGCCCTTGGGATTTGTTTTTGGGGTGATGTGATCGCACTGCTGACATTTGATCCGAAGGATATCGCCTACCTGAACTCATTCAGTGAGTGCGTTGAGTTTTACAAAAAGCATTTTTGCAGACTGGATACCGCCATCCGTAACATCTACACAGAGTTCCTCAGTAAGAAAGAACTCCTCGAACCATTTCAGGAACTCTACAAAGAGCATGTCACAGTCTTCCTCGATAAGTGGTTCCGCTTCTTCGACGATTATTACCAGGAAAACCAGACAGGTACCCTTCAGCGGATTATTGACGATGCTGGCGGGCAAAAGACAGCCGTAATTGTCGGGGATGGCGTGGCCTATGAGATAGCAGAGCTTGTGGCGGCCAAGGTCAATGGCCCGGTGATTCTCAGAAAGGAAGTGATTTTTGCGGATTTTCCTTCCGAAACTGAAAATAATATGAGCCGGATTTACTTGGCGAATGGGCTTATAGAAGCAGTCCAAAGTAAACGCGAAGAGTTTCTGGTGGCACAGAATCCTGATGCCAGCATCGATTTTA
>JBAXYW010000418.1:0-3845 GCA_041670605.1 Lentisphaeria bacterium | reverse complement strand
GCTGCAAACCGCCAGAGATGCCGCAGTGTATTTGTAGCGAGCCGGGTGCCGTCCCGGAGACCTGCAGCGGGCCGGGTTTCTGCTGATAGATGGCAAAGATCGCCCCACCAGCGGATGGCATTGTGAAAGAAAACTGGTAGGAATCGGTTCCGGCTTTTTCGACCGAAATCCAGGTCTGACTAATTATTTCGAAGATAAACGGCTCGAATCCAGGTTTATTCAAGGTGAAGCAGGCACTCTCAGACAATCCTTTTTCCAACATGGCTTTCCATTTCTGACAGCGTTTTCCCCAAGTACGATGGTCGTTGACTGCAGTCAGATATTCGATGGAACCATATTCCCTGGTATTCAGCAAGATGCGTGGCGAGGAACAATCATAGTCGCGCTGGATAAGGCCGTCCAAGGCTGTTCGCAGGCGTTCGGCATATTTCTCCATGATCTGCTGATCGATATCCGCTGGGACGCCCTGCACTTCTGTTTTTTTCCACTGCCGGCGGAAATTGGTATCGTCTTTCACTGTATAATCACTCTTGCAGGTATTGGCATTGGCATTGACTCGTTTGCGGTGTTCGAAATCAAAATCCAGTCGGATAATGTCAGGGATTTCGGCTCTCAGATATTGATCAGCGAGTATGATTCCCCCGTTTTGCGCAAAAGTGCAGATTTTCCGGTATACAGACTGAGGCAGGGTGTCACAAGCCGGCAGAACCAGAAGTTCATAAGCATCCAGACCTTCTTGTTCGATGGTTTCCTCGAAGATCACATCGGCTTCCAGATGTGCCATGGCCAGCAGAATATAAAAATTATAAATGGCGTAATTCGGATAATGGTTATAGGGACGGGGAGATTCGCCGTATACCTTGGAGGCAAAGGAATCCAGAACCGCAATGCGTCGTGGTTTCTGCCGGGTGCGGCTGAGGAATTCTCCATAGGGTTGCAGAACTCGGGCCGCGAAATCCGCAATTGCTTTTTCCGTTTCCGGCGAATAGATGAAGGGATCCCCTTCTTCAAACGTCGGCTCGATCGGACTGCCGAAATAGGTGCCAATGGCCAGAGGCGCCCGGACGAAATTCAGCCAGGCGGTTTCGCTGAAACGGTCGGGTCCCATGCGCAGAGTCTGGGCCCTGGCAAATCGGTCTTTTCCACTGGGCACCAAGGTGCCGGCATAATTCCAGAGGCTGATCGTGTGCAGAAACGCTTTCTTTTCCGGAGCGGCTTCCCGCCGTAGCGTCTCAATGAACAGCATTGCTTTGGGGTCAGGGTTCGTATAGGTCCAGGAGCTGACGGCATCAATACCGGCAAAACGGCCATAGACAGAGCAATTGCGCATCGGATCGCTGATTAGCTTGAGGTCTGGCCGATAGCGGTGCGCCGCTTCGCTCATACAGCGGTTCATCAGGGTGAAACCATCGCCTTCCTTGAAATAATAACGGGCAAAACGATAGTTCACATCCGAATCGGCGATCACTCCAGGGGAGAGGTAATCGGCTTCGGGTACGGCTCCGCTGAAGATGCAGTCCATTCGTGTGACGTTTTCCAGAGAAAACCCGAGCCTTTGCTCATGAACTGCTTTCGTGTCCGGATTGAAAGCGAGTTTCAAACGGTCTTCGACTTCGCTGTTCAGGAAGAGGGTTGTGCAGGAGGGAAAATCTCTGAAGAGGAGCAACAGACGTTCCATCAATAGACGGTTTTGAGTCTGAACCGCCGGATGGAAGGCATCGGCCAGCCCGTTGCGGCTGCCATCGGCGGCCAGCAACTCTGCTTCAGGGGGTAAATCCGGATTCATTTTAAAGACCCCGCCTCCCCCGTTTTCAATCAGGATTCCAAGCTCAATGCCGCGCAACATCGCCGCTTCGATCAGGCGTGCCGCCAGTCCGGGTTCCCGCAAGGCCCAGTTGGCCCGGAACTGGGCAATCTGATATCCCATTTCCGCCAATTTGTCCAGCTGGGCGATCGCACAGCTCCAGTCTGCTTCAAGGGCATTGTAGTGAACCGTTGCCGGCCAATGCCAAAGAACAACACCTTTTCTGCGTCGCGGCGGGGCAATCCCGATCTCATAGTCCTGTTCCGCCAAAATTCTGTTCTGGTATTCCAGCCGTATTCGTAGTGGATAGCTGCCGCTGCTTAACGAGCCGGCGGCAAATTCAAAGCGCAGATCCTGGGCAAAGGTTCCCAGTTTGGGGAGCTGCTTTTCCTGCTGCAATTCTCCGGCAAACAGCACTTCCAGACGGCAGTTCTCCAGATCATGGGGATAGAAATTCAGCAGGTTAAAGGAAAATACTGGATTTTCATCACGGTAAAAGCAGCGTCTCACGCTGTTCAGAACAATCTTCAGCTGAGGCTTCATTGACGGGGCTCCAGCTTCAGCATCCGGACTTCCAGCGGAGACAAGGTCAGGTGCAGAGTCCCTTCCGCATTGACCGGAACCGGCTGAGCGGAAAAGACGTCGATCAAGATCGTATCGGATGGAATCCCAGACAGGTCATATCCCGTTTCGGTCTCTGCAGAATTGACCAGAACCAGATAACGAGCCTTGCGATAGAGAAACTCTGCCATATATGCAGCCGTATAGGAGAATTCCTGCTGCTGCCCTGGAATCGGCTGAATAGTGAGCATGGCACTGCCGGGGGCGACTCGACCCTCCAGATCCTGGCGGCGCTCGCCGAACAAAAAAATCTGACCAAGCCCGGTTTCGCCAGTCAGCTCTTTGGCAATGCGCTTGTAGGCAGCAAAGTAGGTTTGGTGAGCCTCAGGAGAAAAATTTTTTCGTTTGGCGAGAGAATAAATCACTACGCCCCGGCAGCCGTTCGCCAGAGCCAGATAGACGTCATGGCGAACCCGGGCTTCGATGCGTTCCCGTTTGCCATCCGGGGGATCCTGAAACATTTCCGGCACGCAGATCGAAAATTTGCCGAGTGTATTGCCCGCCAGAGCCGAAATTTGATTTTCGCTGGACCAGCGTACCCAGATCCGGTTCAAACATTGATTGCTATAATTGACATACATGCCCTTGCCCACAATGTCCATATGAGCCGTATATTTTTTCAGAGCCTCCAACGAATAATGGTTGGGGATATACATCCAAACCGGGCGCTTTTGCGGGTCCGCAGTGCGGATTGCCTGGTATACTTCCTGTAGATATTGATATTCTTTGACACGCCAATAGCGCAATTCCTCCGGGCGGATATTCCACCAGGCAAGCTGCGGATATTTCTCCGCCGCGGCCTTGACCTGAAGCGTCACCGCTTCGCGTATTTTAGCCCAGTCCGGTTGATATTCCTTGGAATTGAGCAGTTCCATCGTGATCAGCTGCCCGTCCACGGTCGGCTGCAGTGAATAAATGAAGGGAATCCCACTGGCCAGACAATCCTCCTGCAGCTTCTCAATGCCTTTCCCATACGATGGGCCGGCCAACGTAAAACCAGCTTCCCGATTGCTTGCGACATCCGCCGGCGAAAAACCGGAATAGGGGAAAATCCTCCCTTGCGGATAAAGCTTGTCCCAGCTTAATTCACGCCCTGAATCATAATCCGTAAATTCTAAACCGAATACACTTACGCTGAGAAACAGAAACAACCCTAGTCTTGACAACTTGCTTTGCATGACTTACCTCCTGTGAATGGTGATGCTGGACAGTGTCCAATGATTATTATACACTTGGATTTCATGAAGTCAATCGCTTTTTTTTAACTCCAGATACCTTGTAAATCAGTGACAGCAAAAAAAAGAACAGCGATGCGGAATCAAAATTAGTTCGTGAGTTGCTCCACCTTTTTGAGGTTTTTCCCTAGCCGTGAACAAAACAGTTCGCGGCTTTTTTTTGCCTGTCATTTTTGATTAGTATT
>JBAXYW010000417.1:0-3846 GCA_041670605.1 Lentisphaeria bacterium | reverse complement strand
TCAACGATCAAATGTTGGAAGAGCAACACTTGCCAATCGGTTCCGGAGCTGTAGAAAGTGCTATCCGTAGAGTCGTCAATCTCAGAATCAAGGGATCAGGGATCTTCTGGAGATTTGAAACTGCGGAGGCCATGCTTCCTCTTAGATGCCAGCTTAAATCATGCAACTGGAATGAGTTCTATGGAGGTTTGCTTCAACAACTGGCAGCATGAATAATATCCAATTAAATGGGAATGCACCCCTCCCGCTTCCGTTCCCGGCGGTCGCAAGCGACCGCCAACAGAACGGCAGATGTGTCGTTTCATTTTCTCTGTAGTGTCTCTCTGCGGCCTCTGGTTTTGGTGAGTGCCTTTTCCCCAGGCTTGGGGTTAAGCATGATTTTCTGCCTGTTTCAGAATTGTTGTCGCGCTATAGTTTCAGACTTGCTGACACGAGAAATTAGAAGCTTACATATAATCTCCTGCGATCCAGCAGGATGACATTTGTTTTAGCATGACTACCATGAAATTGTTGGAATTTCTGTAAAAATGTTGATAATCCTTGTTGGTCAGATCATGCTTGTAGCAACAGGGGGAGGGAGTGACCGATTACTGCCCGGATGCATGCGAGTCATGTTTCATCCGCATTTTGGTTTTGAAAATCCGAAAATCGTGTTATATTGAATTCATTACGGATCATGATTGCATTTTTTTGAGTTGTGATCGCTCCAAGAACTAAACAAACGATGAGGTGTAAAATGGCAGCTGTTGTCGATAAAGAAACTTGTGTAGGCTGTGGCGCTTGTGTAGGTGCATGTCCTGTTGAAGCGATTAAAATTGTTGATGAAAAAGCCGTTGTGGATGCCGATACCTGCGTCAGCTGTGGTGCTTGCGAAGGCGAATGCCCTGTCGGAGCCATCAAAGTAGAATAATTGGCTTCCTGCCCAAAAGCACCCGTCTGCAGCAGCAGGCCGGTGCCTTTTTTTTGTAAAAGTTTTTGAGCCAAGGAATTACAGATGTCCATAGAAGCCATCAGTAGCCGGGTTGCCTTAGGACTGGGAGCCAATCTCGGACAGCCGCAGGCAACCTTTCAGCGGGTCTGCGAAGCGCTTTCTGCCGGTGGCGTATTCAGCCTTCGGATGGCATCCTGTTATCAGACTGAGCCGGTCGGCTGCCACCCAGGTACTCCGCTTTTCACCAACAGCGCGGTGATCGGTCTGTGGCAGGGTAGCCCACAGCAGTTGTTGGCATTGACGCAGCGAATTGAAGTGCAACTGGGGCGGCCACGGCTGCATGACAGCCAGGGCAGCCGGCAAATTGATATTGATCTCCTGCTCTTTGATGATCTTTGCCTGAATGCTCCAGAATTGTGCATCCCACATCCTCGGCTGTGCCAGCGGATGTTTGTACTGCAGCCGCTGGCCGAAATCGCCCCCAATTGGCCGATCCCTCCAACCCGGAAAACAGTCGCGGAAATACTACAGGAAATCGAAAGGAAAGGGTAAAACTATCCGCGTTGTATTAATTGACAAAGGGGGGTTCCGGCATTAAACTTTAAAAAGCGCCGAAAACTTTTTCCGGAGCCGATTCATAATTTGTAATTTATTTATAATTAAGGAATTAAACATATGCCTTTCGAGCAAGGGAATATCACTTTCCGGATTTGTCGTCTGCCGGAACCTCTGCCGCCAGATTGTTTGGAGCGCTTTGCCGCGCAGGCGGCACTGAGCCTGGGTCAGGTACTCGATGAACCGGTTTGGGGCTGGGTTTCCGGCAGACATCTGTTGGAAAGCCGGATTGACGAAGAGACCTCAAAGCTGGGCAGCTATTATCATCTCTGCCTGCGTCAGGCAGAGCGCAAAATCCCGACTTCCCTTTTGAGTGCCGAGTGCCGCCTGATTGAATTGACCCGGATGGCGGAAACCGGAAACGACCGGCTTAACCGTAAGGAAAAGAAAAGCATCAAAGAGGAGGTAAAAGAGCGCCTGCTGCCGACGATGCCGCCGCAGATTTCCGGTACCTATATTGCAATTGATCCGAGTGAGGGCATGCTCTATACCAGTGCCACTTCGCCACGGCAGATGGATCTGATGCTGGGGTATTTTAACAAGGCGATTGGCTTTGAACCCATCCCGCTGACGCCGGAAAATATTGCAGCGGATCTTCTTGATATTGATCCGGCGGGCATCCCGCTTTGCAATCTCTCGCCGGAACTTTCCGATGCTGCCGACAGCGGTACGCTGGGGGAAAATTTTCTGACTTGGCTCTGGTTTTATCAGGAAAAAACTCAAGGCGTTCTGCCCCCCAGTAAACTCGGCGAATTCAGTTTTCTTTTGGATGGTCCCCTGGTGTTGGTGGCCGAGGGGGGCGGCGCTCTCGAAAGCAATATTCGAAAAGGCACTCCGACGGTAAGCGCAGAAGCCAAAGCCGCATTGCTGGTGGGGAAAAAACTGCGTCGGGCGAAATTGATTTTTGCCCGCAACAAAGGCGAAGAATGGTCTCTGACCTTTGATGCTAATGACTTCATCATCAAAGGATTGAAGCTGCCCGATGGAGAAGCGATGGATCGTATCGGCATCTTTGAGGAACGCATGACCAATCTTTACATCATGCAAAGCGTCTTTTTTGCTCTCTTCCAGCGCTATCTCAAAGAGCTCAGTGATCCACAGAAAGCGACCGACTATCAGACCGCCGCTAAAAAATGGATACAGGAGCGCGAAGGGCGTTGAGGGATGCTTTCTTTGAAGCTTTTTTCCAGTAAATAACGAAGTAAAGAACAGGAACATTTCGGGAAAGGATTTCATTATGCTGAAATACGGTTTTGGGCGTCGTTGCATTACCCCCGCAGAGGATTGCAAAGTATCTCTAGCGGGTTATTTCAATAAGCGCTGGCAGACGGGTAAAATTGATGATATTTTTGTGCAAGTCATGGCTGTGGCTGATGAACACGAAATGGTTGTGCTTTGCCAGGTGGATTCGGTCAGCGTCCCAATCGCTCTGGCTGAAGAAATCCGCCAGGGATGCGGTGATATCGTTGAATTGAAAGCGCAGAATATTGTCATCTGCGCCACGCACTCTCATACCTGCCCGGCGCTGCTTCCGGGTATAATGCCAATTGATGGCTATCAGACTAAAACCTCGGAGGTGGCCAGCAGCACTGGCAGCAACCCGACCTATAACCAATTCCTGATCGAACAGAGCGTCCTTGCCATTCATGAGGCAGTCAAGGATCTCCAACCCGGCCAAGCTTTTTACGGCGAATGCGAAGACAGCCGCTGGGCTTTCAATCGTCGTTACTGGATGAAGGATAACACAGTCGTAACTAATCCCTGCCGGCGTGACCCGAATATCGCTAAGGCGGAAGGACCGGTCGACCCCAGAATCGGCCTTTTCGGTATTAAAAATCCGGATAACAGTTGGCGTTTTCTGCTGGCCAATATCAGCAATCATCCGGATACCGTCGAGGGCTGCTTGGTCTGCGCAGACTGGTGCGGCGTCGTGCGCAGCGGTCTGGAAGCCGCTTTACCTGGCGTACATGCGTTTTCTTTGACGGCTCCCCAAGGAAATGTCAATCATTTTAATCCTTATGGCGGAGATCAGCAGAGTGGCTACGAGGTCATCACCCGGCGCATGGGGGAGGGCTATGTCGAGAGCATCCTGGCAGCACTGTCGGGGATGCAGCCGCTGCCCGACGGCCCGCTGAAAGTGGCTCACCGGTGCCAGACCTTGGCACCGCGCGAAGTCCCCGCCGCCGAAATTGACCGGGCTCGGGAGCATTCTGCCGCATACCAGTACGATGAAAATATGACGCTGACCTCCGAAGACCTGGCCAAAGGGGCACCGCATGCGCTGAAATTTTTTGCTGATC
>JBAXYW010000416.1:0-3860 GCA_041670605.1 Lentisphaeria bacterium | reverse complement strand
GCAAAAGACGCCCGCTAAGATACGAGTGCAATTTACTAAGAAAGAGGTTTTTTACATCCATAGGTGCAGTCTGACAGAACAACCGAATTCCCATCACTGTATTTTTTTCAAGGTCAGTTTTTGCATCTGCCGAATAACGTGGTCGTTCGGGAGGCCGAAGGACGGCCATATTAAAAAATGGCGTTTGCCACCCGCACGGCTGACAAAGCGAGTGAAGATTTCATAGTTGTGTATTTGTAATTCTGCGGATGGACATTCGGCGGGGAGAAAGGCCAGTGCACATGGACCGCTACAAGCATTTTGAACCTCAGGTCGGCCTTTATCCCAATGGCGATCTCCATAAAGAATCCAAAAATCATCAAGCGCGAGTTTTTTCCACTCTTTGCTTTTCCAGTGCGTCAACCTTGCCGATGCTGTCACACAGAAGCGATCATGTACCTCAGCGACGAGACGACTTGGATAACACAAAAAGGTCATTACTGCTCCTGCTGAAGTTTGGGGTTCTGGCAAAGTGACGATCATGGTCAGGAAAGGATCCCCTACAGCAGCAGAGACTTCAATAGTCACCGGCCCCGCTGGTACATTCCAGGTATACCTTGCTCGTCCTTCACCGTCCAGCTCTTCACTGTCGATCATTGGCAAGGATGAGGCAATTGCAACGCCATCAACAGAGACATTCACAAATCCGTTAACATACCAAGCATCACTCATGCCCAATCCTGACATGCTTGGGACATGACACTGCGCATTGTCCGGTACATGCCGTTCATCCGCGCAACAACAGTAAAACAACGGCATATTGTTACGTCCCGTGTGAAAAATGATATTCCGACGTCTGATATCTCGGCTGCCCCGGCAAAAAATATCAGCAATTTGCTGAAGGTCACCAGTACCATCAGCATCCTTGTCAAAATCTTTCAACCAGCCGCTATCAGTAAGCAGTTGAGCTGTCGTAATGGGGGCGCAAACGAAGAAGGTGCAAAGCAAAAGCCAAATTTTGCACATTTCGAATAAACTGACAAAACATATTTTCATTGGTGCAGTTCGAATGACGTTTCTACAGCAAGACCACTGATGATATCCTTGGCAACTATTGTCCATTTTCCGATAGGATCATTGATTGCGGTATGCAGTGCCAAGTCTGTGATGCCTTCTTGCAGAGACGGATTAGTTGTATAGGATTCTGACAGTTTTCCCTGAGGAGTGAACACTTCAATCCTTACAACGCCTGAACCTCGGATTGGTGTCCTGGCAATATGGATTTCAATTTTTTCGCCTGCTTTCAATTGATTGCGGGTAAGTTTGATATCTACTTTTTCAATTCGATAGGGCGAAAGGGCAATAAGCAAAGCCTCTCCCGGAGCAATTTGCTGCTGGCAACGGCTGGCAAAGCCGAGATAACACCCTTTTCTGACGTCATAAAGGTGCGCTCGGTGCATAAAAGAAAGATCCGCCGGATATCCCAAGGCAAGCATTTCTTCTTTCGTTACGGTTTTTGGATTTATACCAATTGCCGCAGGCATTTGCATGATGCCAAGCAATTCGATATCGCCACACTGAAATCTGGAGATTTCAAGTCCTGGGACAATATTTCCATCCTTTGCAACTACGACTTGAGACTTGACCGCAGCCTCCTCAGACACAATATTCATGAGTAGATTAGTGGTCTGCTTCAAACTATTGGGCTGCACATTGAGATAAATGGCTTTCCCCTTCCCCGTTTTGTGAATGGCCATGCCTGCATAGCATTCCTCTCCGTTTCCAAAGTTAATTTGATAATCTCCAAGGACTTTGCCCCGCGAAGCAATCGTACCGTGTTCAATATCATCTGCCACTTGAAGAGGCTCGCAGCTGTCGAGGAGAATTTTGCGGTCGCGCCATGACAGTTCAAGGGGTTGAACCAAGCTCTCCTCCGGCAACCTTCTTGTGATCCCAAAAAGGTTGTCTAGTACACCAGTAGCACGTTTTTTCAGATGCTGATCATACAAGCCTGCGGAGCGATCTGCAATAACAATGCCGCCATGGTTGACAAAACGCCGGATGTTTTCAGCCTCCTGATCCGAAAGCGCCCAAGAAAGGGGCAACAACAACAGGCGATATCCAGCGTTTTCCAACTCTCCATTTTCGATTTGTTCGGAAGCAACAAACCGGCCACGCAGGCCGTTATTGGTCAGTAAAGTTAACCATTGGTGTCGATTGTCATAATACTGCTTAAGAGTATTGCCGTCACGTATTGTGTGGAGTATATAAGCACATTGCAGGGATGCTTGCGAATAATGGATCGCAATCCCATCCCGGAGAAGTCGACTTTTTGAGACGAGTTTTCCTATTCCTTTCTTTAATTCTCCCTTGGCGTATTCTTCGATCGCCTCTCCCATCAGAGTACTGGTAAAATCTGGATTCAGAAATAAGGGGGTATACCAAAGGGATATTCCATTCTCACCATTAAGAAGCGCCCACCACCAGTTACAGTATAGCCCGAATTTACCGTCACGATACCCTGAATATCCGGCAAACGGAACATCAGTAAACGAACGCTGTATTTGCAGTTGATCGCCATAGACCGAATACGGGCCGAGAGCTTCCCAAACCTGCAGGCGTTTGTACCAGTTCCAGCCGCCATAAGCAGCGTCACGACTGGTGCCGCATTCACCAACAGGGGTATCGGGGTCAAACTTCTTCATTTCATTGCGGCAAAACATCATGGTATCGCTGAAGACAGTGTCCATAAAAGATCGGTGGTCAGCCCAAGGTGCAAAATTTTGATTTTTACGTTCCCTTGCCTGGGAGATATTCAGGGGCAGCAACGTATCGATAGACTCGAAAGAGCTGTCCCATGCGGCATTGATGGCCTCCAGTGAACCGTATTCCTGCAGTAACCAATCCCGGAATGCCGGCAGACAATATTGGGAAATGCAGATATCACATTGGTTCTCATAGCCCGTAAGCGAATTTTCGTCGCCTATGCTATAAAAGAGCGGACTGAATTTTGCCCATGCCGCAGCAGTGCCATTCATGCTTTTTTTGAGGAGGTTGCGGTAGGCTGGATCCCGCATGCAAGGTTTACGAATCATCGTTTTGCAGGCTTCTTCAAAATCCTTATCTGCCAGATGTTGGCGATAAATGCCGATACCGTGAAAATTCAGTCCGGCCTGCAGTATTTTGTCTGGTTGATAACAAAAGAGTGAGTCTACCCCCATGTTTTTCAGTGCCGTCATAGCATATTCGTGCTGAAACGATCCTTCATGCCACATCAGAACCGGATAATTATCCCATCTTTGTTCTACACTAAGGGCGATAAAAAACGGTTTTAACACTGTATCATACACCACATCTGCTTCCGTTGTGACGGTAACTTCCAGCTGGTTAAAAGCAGAGTATGAATGCGTCAGCGGCAAGCAAATCTTGCGATCCACTCCCGGCGCCGAAACCGTCAGCTTCTGGTTCTGATAACCAGCCAGCCGACCAAAAACATCCCACCATCGAGCCGTAAGGACTACAGGGAGTTTTTCGGTGCTCGCCGTTTCCAGTCGGATATTAGCTTCGATATTCTCCCCAACTTTTCTGAAATCCGAAGAAAACTTCATAGAGGCGAGGATCACCTTAGAAGTAGTATTCAGCTGAATTGTTTTCCAATTTAGCACCCGATTCTGAGTATCCATAAGGTGTAGAGTCAAAAGATGCTCCCCATGTTTCAGGTCTGGCAATGGGCACGAAAAAGTTTGGACGTCCGCCGCTGATTGAAGCGGCCAAGAGAAATTGGCTTCTTTTTTTGCGGAATTCCGATCACGGATGACAATTTGGGCGGAGGCTAACGGTGAAGTCTGTAAGGTTTTCACTGCCACTTTCAGCTCGTGATC
>JBAXYW010000415.1:0-3889 GCA_041670605.1 Lentisphaeria bacterium | reverse complement strand
TCCAAAAAAGCAGAGGGGAGTCCATTGGTACTGCATCGAGGCCGCTGCAGTGAAGCGGTCAAAGATATAACCCCACATATTCGGGTTGTCCATCGTGGAATGCACTACACTGAAGCGAGCCGGCGGAGAAGTCAGAAAAATGTCGCGCTTCATCGGCAGATTGCCCAGCCAGGTGAGTTCTTCTTCGGTGAGTTGCTGTCGTGTCCATTCGACGGCTTGAGCCGCTTGCAGATTGAAGCCGATCAGCTCGCGGGTATTGCTGGTATAGGAGTCATGGTTGCCCATGACCACAGCAAGCAAATCGAGGCTGCGAACAATTTCCAGACATTCACGCGGGTTGGCATTGTAACCGACAATGTCACCTATGCAAACGTATTTCTCACAACCAAGGCGCTTTGTCTCCTCAAGAACCGCATTTAAAGCCTCAAGATTGGAATGAATATCCCCTAAAACTGCTATTTTCATGCGAAAATCCAGAAAAAAACGAATCAAATGATGCCACGGGTTAACGCAGCAGGAAGCCGGATTCACTCTGTGTGAAAGCTTCTAAAATATTGCTTCATTTTCAACTTTCAACCGTTGGGGGTGAAAAAACAAAGAAGGAGGCGTGGTGCGGGATGCGGGTTTAAAAAGTGGCGCAACCGGCCCGGTTGCGATGGTGCATAAGCACTGCCACGCTTGAAATGTCTTAAAAAAAGTGGCGCAACCGGCCCGGTTGCGATGCTTTTTCCTCTAATCATATTGAACGACGGAGAAATGTTTTTTTTCATGATTCAATGATATTCCTTGATTATTTTAAGATTGGGTCGAGTTTTTGTCATCGCAACCGGGCCGGTTGCGCCACTTTCCCTTTTTGGACACCCTCTATTTAGCGGAAGGTGTTTTTTTTGCAATTCATCGTTGAGGTATCATATTTTTAGAAATCCCTGTTACGTTTTGGGATGTTATAATGAATATAAGGAGTTTTGACGATGTTCAGGCTATCCCGTATACACCCGCTTTTGCCAGGGCTGATTTTTTTGTTCAGTTTTTCCTCCGTATTTCAGGCTCAGGTGAAAGTTGACGCTGCCAGATCGGAATGGATGAAGGGATATGTGAAGCTTGAGCATGCTGACAAGGCGGATCAGGAAGGGAACAAGCTGGCGGCACTGCAGCTGTACCGTGAGGCCGTTGTCGTTTTTGAAGCCGTCAGGCGGCAATTCCCGCAGTGGAATCCCTCGCTGCTCAATTTCCGTATCAAGTACTGCCAGCAGAAAATTACCGAACTGGATAAAAGCGTGCAGAATGAAGCGGAGGGTATGTCCCGGGAAAACCTGCTGGAACTGACAGCCAAACAGGCACAGATGATGCATGACAATTCTCTCAAAATTCAGCAGCTCAATACCTCCGTCAGCATTCTGACAGAATCGTTGCAGAGAGCTCGTACTGAGGCAGCAAAAAATGCAGCGGCGGAGTCGGATTTCAGCACTTTGCAAACAGCCCGTCAGGAGTTGGAAAACCGCTGTCGGCTTTTACAGTCGAAATTGGAAAAGTCGGAGGCGGATCTGGCCGAAGCCCGTAAACAAGCTGCAGACAAGAAACTGCTGCAAAAGTTGCGCGATGAAACTATGCAGCAGTCCGAACAACTCAGGGAATCAACCCGGCAGATTGAATTGCTGCAGGGAAATTTGAAAACGGTTCAGGTGGAGCTGGACAAGGCAAAGCTGGATAATGAACGCCAGAACCGCGTCGGAACGGATTATGAAAAGCGCTTGCAGGCCGCGACAGACCGGATGACAGAACTGACCGGGATGCTCAATGATTTGCATGTACAGCACAATGCGCTGAAGTTGAAAAGCCAGCAGCAGGAAGTGGATGCCAATTTTCAAAAGGAGAGTAATACGCGTTTGAACAACGAGAAGAAAGAACTTGTGGCCGAAGTGGAGCAATTGCGCAATATCCGTGACAAGTTTGCTGCGACCCAGGATGCCAATCAGACGCTGCGTACCCAAGTGCTGGATGGTCAGAATCGACTGCAGGAAAGTCTCGAAAAAAACCGCTTTGAGCTGCAGAAACGCGATGAGCAGATCGAAAAGCTGCAGACGGCACTGAATACTTTACGAACCGGGCAGCAGGACGCCGTGGACGCTCTGCTGACTGCCAAAGCCGAACAGCTTGCCGCCACTGATCGGCATCAGCAGGAACTCAATCGCCTGCAGCAGGAGCTCACCAATGGCAAGGATACTTCAGATAAATTGCGCCAGCAAATTATCGGAGCCAATGCAAATCTTGAACAATTCCGGCAGAAATTAGCCGATGAACAAGTGCAAAGCAAAGCGCTCCTGCAGAAAATAGCTGATGAGGAAGCGCAGAGCAAAGCGCTCCGGCAGAAATTAGCCGAAGAACAAGCGCAGAGCAAAGCGCTCCGGCAGCAGGCTGCGATGGTGGAAGCCGAAAAAACTCAATTAGCTGAAAAAGTGTTGACAGAGCAGCGGGCTCGCCAGGAGCTGGTTGTCAAATTGGCTGCTGCCCAGGCAGAATTTCAGCAGCTAAGTTCTGCTGTGCAGAAAGGGGCACAGCCGGGAGCAGATCCGTCTTCTGTCGAGTTGCAGATTTTGCGGCAACAGATTACAGAGCAGGCCGCTGTAGCAGCAGGTCTGAAGCAGGAATTGGCCTCGGTTGCGGCTGCAAGAGCGAATGACTCCGCAAAGGTTATCGAGCAGACCCGTAATTTGGCGGCTGCTGAACAGGCTCGCCAGGAGCTGGCTAAGGCTCTGGCCATATTGGAGGAAAGGGGCGCGGAGGCCAATCAGGAAAAAAAACGTTTGGCGGAAGCCTTGCGAATTTCGGAGGGAAATCGGCTTCTTTTGGAGAAAAAACAGCAGGAAAACTCGGGTTCCGGCCAGCTGCTTCAGGAACATACTGCTTTACAGACAACCCATGCACAATTAATAACCCGTGCAGATCAGTTGCAGCAGGAACATACCGCTTTGCAGGCAATCCATGCGCAAATGAAAGCCCAGGCAGATCAGCTGCAGCAGAAGTACGACGCTTTGCAGGAGTCCCATGCACTATTGAAAACTCAGGCAGCAAAATTTCAGGCGGAATTGACTGGGGCTCGCGGGGGGTTACAGGAGGCTGCACAAAATTTGAAACGTTCTCAGGATTATGCTTTGACTCTTGAAAAGCAGTTGCAGCAGTTGCGCTCTGCCCAAAAAGAGTTTTCGGACATCAGCAAGCAGCTTCAGGGAAAAGATGCGCTTTTGAGCAGTCGTGATGAGACTCTTCGCCAGCAGGCTGAGCGTCTGGCTGCAGCCAATGCGCTGGTTTTGACGAAGACCGATGAGACTCAGTCTGCGCGGGTAGAGTTACAGGGTTTGAAGCGCAAGCTTGCGGACATGGAAACGCTCAATGGGCGTTTGAATGAACAATTGACTGGTGTGATCCGGCGTCAGGCTGATTTTGATCGGGAAAATGTGGATTTGAAGGCAAGGTCGTTGGAGGAGGCAAAGCAACGTGAAGAATTGCAGCAGCAGAAGGAAAAACTGCAACAGGAGTTGACGGCCAAGACGGCCTTGAGCATACGTCTTGAGAAGGCAATTACTGAAGCGGAACGCAAAAGCGAAGAACTCGGCAAACAGCTTGCTGCCGAACAGCAGAAAATGCAGATGCTGCAGGACGATCTTGGCAACAGCAAAACCAAATCTGCCGCTGTGGATGGGTTGACCAGCAACTTGATTGATCTGCAGAACCAGCTGAGGGCACGGACCCAGGAACTGGCGCAGCTGAAGAATGATCTTCAGGCGGGACAGACGCAAGTGTCGGTTATGACCGAACAACTCAAGCGCAGGGATGAACAGGTTAAAGAACTGGCGGCGGCGAAGGAGAGCCAGGCGGAACGCATCTGGCT
>JBAXYW010000414.1:0-3909 GCA_041670605.1 Lentisphaeria bacterium | reverse complement strand
TGGAAACTGTAATCTGATGACGATCAGTTTTGAAACGATCATGCTGGTGCATCCGCGCAATGATGATCTGGTGAGCATACGGCATTGCAATCCCGAACAGTTCCCTGGCAGTGAATTCTCAATTTCAGAACTGGTGGCGGAACTGCCTTGGGAGGACTGGAATTCCGTTGTTGCCAGCGAAGCGCTGATGAAGCGTTTCAAGGAGTATGGAGTGGATTGGTCGGAATATATCAAAGCGGCTGTCCTCCGCCTGCAGAAAAAATTTGCCATGCGTCCTTTGCGCGGCATGGATCTGATCATCGCCGGCAACATCCCGATGGCGGCCGGCTTGAGTTCTTCCTCGAGCCTGATTGTGGGAGCCGCTGAAGCCGCCATCGCAGTCAATGACTTGAAAACTTTCCCGGCTCAGTTGGTCACCCTCTGCGGGGAAGGAGAATGGTTCGTCGGAACCCGCGGCGGCAGCGCCGACCATGCCGCTGTCAAAATGGGTTGCCAGGGCAGCGTCGTTAAAGTCAAATTTTTTCCTTTCGCAGTGGAAGAAACGGTGTTTTTTCCAGAACATTATGCGATGGTGGTTTGTGATTCCGGGATCAAGGCTCGCAAGTCAAGCGAAGCAAAGAACCAGTTCAACCATCGGATTTCCTGTTATCGGATCGGCTTTCAGCTGATCCGACATTTTTTCCCGCAGTATCGCAATCTGCTGGAGCATTTGCGGGATGTTAATGTACGCACCTTGCAGGTGCCTTTGGCAAGCATTTATCGGATTTTGCTGATGCTGCCGGAAAAAGCTACTTTGCCCGAACTGCAGTCTTTGTTGCCGGAGTTGCCGCTGCAGGAATATTGCGCGGGGCATCAGCCGCCTGCGGATGGTTTGTATCCGATCCGCGGGGTGGTTTTATTCGGCCTGAGCGAGGCAGAACGTTCCGCTACTTATGCGGATTTCCTGAAAAAAGGGGAAATGGATGCCATTGGGCGCATGATGAAAGTTTCCCATGACGGGGATCGAGTAACCAGCTTTTCGGAAGACTGGGTTGCCAGTGCTTTTCGCGCCCGGGTTGATAACGCCTATCTTTTGGAACGCCTCGCGGATCTGGAGAGTGGCTTGCCCGAACGTGTCATCCAATCGCAGCTGATCTGGCAGCCGGGCGCTTATTCCTGCAGTTTGCCGGAAATTGACCGGATGGTCGATATCGCTATACGTACCCCTGGTGTGGCTGGGGCTCAGCTCGCTGGTGCCGGCCTGGGCGGCTGCATGATGGTGCTGTGCCAATGCCAAGCGATCCCGCAGCTGAAGAAAAACTTGGAACAACTTTATTATGCCGTCCAAGGCAGCGAACCCTCCATCCTAGTCTGTCGCCCAGTGGCTGGAGGCGGAATGCTGCCTTTACACCAATAAGCAACTACGCCGAAACGTTATTCTAAGATAGCCTTCATAGACTCTTTCGTACTTTTCTATCCCCGAAAAAAATCTTTTACGGGGTATGTTTCCCCTGTTTTTTTAATCCTTTTGACAATGAAATTTTCTTTTTTTCCCATCCTGCTGATCTTTATGGCAATCTCTTTGTGTGGCGCCGGGAAAATTCCCTCGGGCTGGGCGGAACAAGTTCATTGCCGCAGGGAAG
This sequence comes from Lentisphaeria bacterium, assembly GCA_041670605.1. Classification (GTDB taxonomy): domain Bacteria; phylum Verrucomicrobiota; class Lentisphaeria; order Oligosphaerales; family Oligosphaeraceae; genus JAQVUB01. The sequence goes on along the minus strand of JBAXYW010000414.1, from coordinate 2,287 downwards.
AAGGCAATCTGGTCTTTGCCTCCGCCTGGGATGGTAAGCTGCCACTGGAACTGATTGTACAGTCTCAGCAAACAGGGGAAGCCGTACGCTTGGAAATTACTTCATCGGGGATGAAAATGCTACGTTTGCCCGACACTGGTTTTCAGGAGAAGGAAATCCCAGTACGGCAAACTGCGTCTATGCCGGCTCCGGGCATCCAGACTGGCCTGCCGGTTCTTCTGAAATTCCGGGAAGATCGCTGGTCGTTGTATCTCGGGGATCGCATCCGGGCTGTGGTTACTGCTCCCTTGGCGCTGCCGGCAGCGATTTTTTTCCCGCAAAATTCTTTGCTGACGCCTGCGCGTGTTCGTTTTCAGCCGGTTCCGCGAGTTGATTACAGTACGGATTTCATGATTGAGGAGGGGGCTACCAATCAGCTGTATCCCTGGGTTCGGCAGTCTGGCAGCTGGCGAATCCATACCGCTCTGGAAGAAGCGCTGGCGCGCCCGGAAACAAATTTAAAGCGGACAGAACAAGCACCTCTTACCCCGGATAAAAGCCCGAATTTCTATTCCTTGAAGGGCGGTGGCAATCATGCTCTGATTACAACCGGCTATGACTATTTTGACAATTATCAGCTAACCGGCTCTCTGCAACTGGATGAGGGCGAGGCTGGCCTCGTCTTCTATTACCGGGCTAAGGAACAGGATTCCACCGGTGAACAAGCGGAAAATACGCCGGTTGAAGAAGAATACTATGCTCTGACGTTGCTGATCCAAGGGGAGGATTCGGAAAGCCGGGAAATCCGGCTCTGGCATTGCAAACAGGGGAAACGCCGCTATCTTGCCCGGGCACAGGTGCCGCTTTTTCGTCGGCAATGGTATCAACCTGGGATCAAAGTCGCGGACGATCAGATTGTTGCCAGCTTGGATGACTATGAAGTCTTCCGCGTGCGCGAAGCCCTGCCGCCTGGTGGGAAAATCGGGTTTTACGCGCATGCCAAAGAAGAATTGCGCTTTGACGATGTCCGCCTGCAGAACTTTAACAGTACTCACTTGAAAAATCTGCAGGAAATCCGCTTCCAGGAACTGCAGCATAGCGGCGGGTTTTACCGGCTGCCGTCTTTTTTCCGCTCCGGAACCCCGGAGGATCAAACAACACTGATTGCCTCAGCTGATCGGCAACAGGACGAAACGCTTGTTCTTGGGCGGCCCTGGAACAAAAACCGTGTCTTTTCTTTTACAGTTCTTCCCGAAGGGGAGGACTGGCGGGTCGGCCTGCTGGCGGGATACCGTAGTTCCCAGGAAGCGCATTACCTGTTGCGGCTTGAACGCGAGGTTGATGTCTGCCGTGGCGTCCTGCTGGAGCGTAAGCCTGGTTTAGAAACGCGGGAACTGGAGGCTTTCCAAATCCCGATACCGACAGGTTCTTTCCAGCTGATGCTGGATGCCTCGGAAAAAAATCGGCTACGTTTTCTGCTGGATAATAAGCTCGTCGTTCTTTTGCATCGGGACGATGACTTGGTTGGCGGAGCCGGACTCTGGCTGGGGCAGGGTAGCAAAGCCGAATTTTCAAAGCTCCAGCTCAGTAGCCAGCGGGAAATCTATCGGGAACAGGAGCAAAAAAACCCGATCTTCCAAACCGATAATTTCATGCGGCACTGGGCTTCACCAGAAGGCCATTGGATTGCTGGTGAAAATGGTCTTTACTGGCACAAGGGAGACTTTTTTAATGATTTCGCCATCCAACTGCCTGCCATCCCGAGCTCGGAACTGCATGTCGCCGTAGCGGAAAATACGGAACAGGGCGCGCTGCAACTGAACATTACGGAAACGGGTATTCGGCTATCTCTCCAGGAACCGGAAGACAGCTCTCCGCAGAGCGCTGACTATCTGTTTCCGGAAGAGGACAAGGGAAAATCCGCCAGTTTGAATTATGAACTGCATTGCGAGGGATATCTGCTCTGGCTTTCCTGGAATGGCAAAAGTGTACTGCAACTACGTTTGCATGCCCCTCTGAAACGCCTGGGAACCAGGGTTTTTGTCAAAGGCTTAAAGATCCCCGATCTGGCCAAAAGCAAAGTTACCCGTAGCATGGTGATTGACGAATTTTTCAATGAATCCCCGCATTCCTGGTTGGCAGCAGGTGGCGACTGGCAGATTATTAACCGCTTCCAATGTACGCCCAGCTGGTCCCATATGATCGGAGAAGCCCCAACGGGACTCGGCGCATTTTGGCGAAAACAAATTTTTAGTGGCGATCTGACCCTGGAATTCTATGCTGGTACTAGACATGGCTTCTATGACGA
>JBAXYW010000413.1:0-3920 GCA_041670605.1 Lentisphaeria bacterium | reverse complement strand
TCTCGCCCTTCGGGCTGGGGAATACATCTGCAAGTAGTTTATATCATAAGAGTTGCGAGCACACCCTGGTACCACAGAGCCTGCGGTAGCTAATTCGGGCACCTCCGTTTTATGGTATCAATGATCACTCAAATTGGCGCCAAAATTTGTCATCCAGGGAGTACCATGAAGCAACGACCCATAATTGTGTATCTTAATCAGGATTTCGTAGAGAAAAATCCGTTTCTTCTTTTTCTTCGAAGATGGAGCCAGAGATTGTCAAAAATGGCGCCGATTTTGATTATCATTCACAATGCTCTTGGTTTAAACGAGTTAAATGATTTTTCCTACTTCAACTGCTTCGCTTAGGTTAAAACCACATTGGAACCATATCCTGCAGCGTAACTCTGTTTTGAACCACGCCTAAAAATGCAAGTAGCACGTTTAAAACTGTATATCGTTTCCAGATTCAAAGCGTTCCGGCAATATCCGGAATGATGACTTCACAGCCAATGTCGGCGAGAGCGCTTTTCAGGCAAAGCAGCATTTCTTCGGATTCGTAGGTACCGACAATCGCACCCCCGCTGCCAGCAAATTTTGCTGAAGCTCCGGTGCTCCGAGCAGTGTCAACCATACGTTTATTTTCTGGGGAAACATGGAAGATCCGGTCGCGCAGATCAAAGTTGGCATTAATCAAGGCGGGCAAGCGTTCGGAACGTCCGCTCTGCAAAGCATCACAGCCCTGTTGCGCAATATCGGCGAATTCACTCATTGCGGAGAGAATATCGGGTTTCTGTTGTTCAAAAAGGGCTCTGAGGCTGCGATGATACTGACCGGAAAATTCCGCCCGTCGTGGATCATACGCAATATAAAGTGGCGGCAGCTCAGCCGGCTCCAAACGCTGATACTGCCCATATTCATTAGCAAGGAAATGATTTTTCTCAAAATCCATAAACATCAGACCATTATAGATCTGGATAACACGATCTTGCATGCCGCAGGTGATCTGCAGCTCCTCCTGCTCTGCCCGCCAACATAGCGTCGGAATCAGCTCTGTGGGAATTTTTGCTTCCACTTCATAAAAGCTCAGCAGGGCTCGCATCACGGCGGTACTAATACCGCTGGAGCCACTTAAACCCACCAGGCGCGGAATATTCGATTCATAGCTCAGAGTAAAGTTGCGTTCCGGAAGCGCTATGCCATGCTGCTGACAATATGCATAGAACACTTTTACGGTCGCTTTTACAACTCGGATACCGCCGTAATAACCGAAATGCTCAATCTCCTGCACCATTAGCCGCAGGTTTTGGAAGTTGCCATCATCCTCACTGCCGGGAATCAGGCAGATGTCCGGGCTTTCATACATGACAACCCGGGAACAAAAATTCGCAAACGTAAAGGAAATCGTCTTGCCGAAATAGCCGTCCGATGGGTTTCCCAGCAAACCAGCCCGGGCATAGGAACAAGTATTTAAAATCATCTGCTCACAATCCTTTCTGCTTCACAATGGCTCTGACAATTCGATATTCCCATGTGACAAATCACGCAACTGTTTTTGCAGAACCGGCAAAAGCGTTTTCGGCAATTGACCCGCAATGCGGATTTCCTCGGAAAATTCTTCTTTTTCCGTTTCGAAATTCAGTTCAGAGAGCAGTTTCCGTACCGGTTCATACAAGGCATAGGGAACCGTGAACTGAACTGGCGTACGACAAACCAGTTCCCGGGTTTCTGCTGCTGCCAGGACGGCCTGAGCGCATTCGGTATACGCCCGTACCAGTCCACCGGTACCCAGCTTGGTTCCGCCGAACCAGCGCGTCACCGTCAGCATAATATTCCGGATGCCGCAATTTTTCAACACTTCCAGAACCGGGCGTCCGGCCGTACCCGATGGCTCCCCATCATCCGAGCAGCCTAAGACGTTTGCTTCAAGCCCAATCACAAAAGCATGCACGACATGACTCGAATCCGAATAACGCGACTTCTGCTCTCGTAATTTCTCGCGCGCTTCCTCCGGACTAAGAACAGGAAAAACCTCCCCAAGAAACTTGGAGTTTCGAATCACAATCTCAATTTGAGTTGGTGAAAGCAACTCCAGCATCCTGAACTCCCCGAAAAACAGATGAAAGAGACAATTATAGACTCCCGTACTTTATACAATGCGACATTTTGTCACAGTTTCAAACAATATCCCTATTCTTTATGTGCTAAAGACTTTGGCATGGTATTTGCTATTATAGAATTATAAAACCGACTTGGCGGGTGCCAGCTGGTGACCTAAACAAGGCTTAGTTATCACCAATAACAAAAGGAGAAAAAAAGATGATCTGGCAAACAGTACAACCATTGACAACTTGGAATCCGGTGCATGACCTGGAAAATCTGAGCAAGCAGTTTGAACGTTTATTTGGAGGAGAAATCAACATGAACAAAAACAACGATAATGACAGTGCGACGACCGAGAATACCGAGCGTACGCTTCCGGTTTACAATCCTCGGGTTTCGCTTTGGGAAAACGAAGCTGCAGTTTTTCTGACCGTTGAGATGCCTGGAGTAAATGAGAAAGGCGTGAACATTGATCTTCAGAGTAACACGCTGGCTCTAACCGGCATCATGGAAACGCAACTCCCGGAAGGCTTCGCGACCGAGAATCAGACTCCGCTCAAACGCAAATATGAGCGCCAGTTCAATCTTGGGGAAGGCCTTGATCATGATCAAATCAAGGCGGCGATGAAAGACGGCATTCTGCGTCTGACCCTGCCGAAAATCAAAACCACAGCCACCCGGCGCATTGAAGTACAGGCCGATTAAGCAAATTGGCCACAACTTAATGTACCCTTAAGCCCGGTCGGACAATCCGATGATTGTCCGACCGTTTTTTATTTACCGACTTCGCAACGCCGCATTTTAGCAGTGAACATGGCATCGCAATCCCCTTCCCAGGGCCAGATTTGCCGCATGCCATCGTTTTCGCGTCCGCTCAACGGGCAGCGAAAGGGGCAAAGCGAGAACTGGGGATTTCCCGCCAAGAAGGTCGTGACAACATCCTGATTTTCAGTTATGAACATCGAGCAGGTGGAATAAACGAGGGTTCCGCCGGGCGCAACGGCCGCCGCAGCGTTATTCAACAGCTGAAGCTGCAGGCGGTTGAATTCAGTCAGTTCCTCCGGACGGGAGTTCCAGCGGGCATCCGGGTTTCTTCGCCAAGTTCCCGAGCAGGAACAGGGGGTATCGACGAGCACACCAGCAAAACGGTCTTTCCATTTCGGCATTTCTTTGCCTTTCCACTCTTTGCAGCGGATATTGGGAAACTGTGCGCGGCGCGCCCGCAATTTCAATTCTTCCAGCTTGTGGGTCCTAATATCGCTGGCCAAAACGCTTCCTTTGCCTTGCATAAGCCAAGCCAGGTGGAGAGTTTTACCGCCGCCGCCAGCGCAAGCATCCCACCATTGTTCGCCGGGTTTCGGATCACAGACCATAGCCACGGTTTGGGAAGCCAGATCCTGAATTTCGAAGTCGCCCTGTCGGAAGGTGGACATGGCGCGTAGATTCAGGGATTTGGCTTCACATCTCAGGGCAAACTTCATTTCAGGATGACGGATGACCGTAGCGCCCTGTTCGGACAGTTCGCGGCAAAGCCATTGGACATCACTGATCTGAGCGCGCAACCAAAGCGGTGGGCGAGCCTGCAGCCATTTCAGCAAAACCCGCAACTCGACTTTTTCTTCCGGCGCAAGACAAGTTTTTATCCAATCAGGGAAGAGATCCTGCCAATCCCGTTTCGCTGGCGGAGTCGGATAAAAGAGGGGTGCCAAGCTCTGCCATTTTTCCTCCCAGGAGGCCTCACGCGGCGGAAAATTCAATTCCATGTCTGCGGGTTCAAGGGCAGCCGCCCAAACGCGTACAGCAGGTGGCAATTCTTCCGGAGATTCCAACAACCAGGC
>JBAXYW010000412.1:0-3926 GCA_041670605.1 Lentisphaeria bacterium | reverse complement strand
CCCCGACAGCAACCCCGACAGCAACCCCGACAGCAACCCCGACAGCAACCCCGACAGCAACCCCGACAGCAACCCCGACAGCAACCCCGGCAGTAGCCGAAAAACCTGCCAAAGAGGATGCGCTTCCGCCCCACTGGACTGGAGTTGTGCTTTCTCTCAAAAATCAAGCCTCTCAAAATGCCAGTCATGTTCTCTGTGAACGGCGGAACTATTCCTGGTTCCCGATCTGCTATCTAAAGAGTACTTTGCTCGATCTGCGGCACTGGGAAGGCCAGGAAGTCGAAATCAGCGGAAGCGAAGTACATATTCCCAATTGGACCCGTCCAATTATCTTGGTGGATGGAATTGTCAAAAAGTAGTCAGACTTTTAAGGAAAACTTATGTCATCACTCTACCTTCCCAAAGGATACCAGCCCCTGCTGGATGAATTGCGTACCGAAGAAGCAATTGGAAAAATCAAACAGCATTTTCAGAATAATTTGGCTTTTGAATTAAACCTTAAACGCGTCACCGCCCCGCTTTTTGTCTTGTCGGGCACTGGCATTAACGATGACCTCAACGGCATTGAAAAACCGGTCTCCTTCCAAATCCGGGATTTAGGACAGGCCTCTGCCGAAATCGTGCACTCGCTCGCAAAATGGAAACGCATGAAACTGGGACATCTGAAAGCCGTCCCGGGCGAAGGCATCTATACCGACATGAATGCAATCCGCCCCGATGAAGAATCACTCGATAATATCCATTCCATCTATGTCGATCAGTGGGACTGGGAAAAAGTAGTGCAGCGAAAAGAACGCAGCCTGGATTATCTGAAGGAAACGGTATGCCGAATTTATTATGCGATCCGGCGTACCGAACGATATATCTGCCAAGATTACCCCACTCTGAGCCCTTTTCTGCCGGAAAATATTACATTCCTGCATGCCGAAGACTTGGAAAAAGAATACCCGGGACTCTCCAGCCCGGAACGCGAAAATGTCGTCGCACAACAATATGGCGCCGTTTTTATTATCGGTATCGGCGGCGCACTTCCCGGTAGCGGCCAGCCGCACGATGGCCGAGCCCCGGATTATGATGACTGGTCAACTGCAACGACTGCCGGACATCAAGGCCTCAATGGAGATATTGTCGTGTATAATCCCATCCTGAAACGCTCCTTCGAGCTTTCCTCGATGGGAATCCGCGTCGATCAAACAGCCCTGTTACACCAGCTGGAATTGCGCAACGAAACGAAACGCCTCGAACTGAACTGGCATAAGGCACTCATGGCTGACGAAATGCCGCTGAGTATCGGCGGCGGTATCGGACAATCGCGTCTCTGCATGCTCTATCTGCAGAAAGCTCATATTGGCGAGATTCAAGCCAGTCTCTGGCCGGAAGAAATCGCTCGCCGCTGCCGCGAACACCACATCCCCCTGTTGTAACCAAGCTGTGCACGACAAAACTTATCCAGAAGATACCATATGTGCCCCCGCCACCGCAGTCGGAGGAGCAGTCGCCATCATCCGTCTTTCCGGCCCAAATTCTGTGGAGATCGCAGAAAAACTCTGGCAAGGCAAAAAAAAATTATGCGCACTCGCTCCCCGCATACTGGCTTTAGGACAGCTTGCCCGTTCTCCAGAAGAAATCATCGACCGGGAATGCCTGGCCGTCCGCATGCCCGGGCCACATAGTTACACCGGAGAAGAGGTGGTGGAACTGCATTGTCACGGGGGGGCTTTGTGCGCTCAGTTGGCCTTGCGTGCCTTGCTGGCAAGCGGATGCCGACTGGCCGATCCCGGCGAATTCAGTAAACGCGCCTTCTTCAATGGCAAGCTGGATTTAACTCAGGCGGAAGCCGTCGCAGACTTGATCAGTGCAGGCTCCGAAGCCGCAGTACAATTGGCAAACCGACAGCTCAGCGGCTCTTTTGGGCGCCAAGTGAACCAATATTATCAGAACCTTCTTTCCCTGCTTTGCGAAATCGAAGCCCGGCTGGATTTCCCCGAAGACGACCTGGAATGGCAAAGCATCCAACAACTGACCGAACAACTCCAGAATATTCTGCAACAAATTGAACTGCTCGCCGCCAGCCGTCGCCAAGGGGAAATTCTTCGTGGCGGCATCTCACTAGCCATTGCCGGCGCCCCAAATGTCGGGAAATCCAGTTTGCTGAATGCCATCCTGGGTCAGGAAAGGGCCATTGTTTCGGAAATTCCCGGTACGACGCGTGACAGCATTGAAGTGCCGATCAGTATTCGAGGAATTCCAATTCATCTGATAGATACGGCCGGAATCCGACAGGGAGGAGATACAATCGAACGTATCGGCATAGAACGAACCCGGAAAAATCTGGCCAGTGCAGATTTAATTCTCTGGGTAATGGATGCCTCCCAAGCGCTGCTACCGCAAAAACAGCAAGAAAAACTACCCGCAGGTAAAATCCTCTATGTCGCCAACAAAGCGGATTGCCTGCCGGAAATTCCCCCAGAAACACCTGCTGAATTTGCGCTGGACGGCCTCCTGTATACCTGTGCCCTTGATGGAAGCGGCCTGGAACAATTATACGACGCCATTGAACAATTCGTCTGGCAAGGAAAAAATGCTCTGGAAAATGATTTTGCCGTCAGTGCACGACATGCTTTCTGCCTGCAGAAAGCAGCAGACCAAATTATAACCGCAATCCCGCAATTGCAGAGCGAAACTTGGGAATTGGCGGCAGCAGCATTGCAACAAGCCATCAGCGAACTGGGCAAAATCACCGGACAAACCCTCTCCGATAAAATCCTGACCCAAATCTTTGCCCACTTCTGCATCGGAAAGTAACGAGACTACCTGGAGTGGACTGTCCTCCATAACCTGAACGACCCAATGACAGGGCATGCTGCAAAACAAGGGCAAAACAAAAAAAAAACAAAAAAAAAACATGCAAACTCATTTGCATCGTAAGAATATGCGAGTATATTGAAGTGTTAGCATTCTTGAAATTGAGAAAGAAAACGGATGATTGAACGGATGATTGTCTTTTCTTGGCCCCCTTTCTCTTCCTTGTAGTTTCTGTACTATGCTATTTTTTGGGTCCGCGATTATGGACCTCTTTCCAACAATTGGTTTCGGAAAGTAAAAGAAGGAAGCCAGAGTTTAAGTTTGGAGAAAGAAATGGGCAAGAAATTGTACGTCGGGAATCTGAGCTATTCGGTTTCAGATTCAGAACTGGAATCCATGTTTGCGCAATTTGGTCAAGTGGACAGCGCACGCGTGATTTCGGATCGCGACTCCGGCCGCAGCAAAGGATTCGGATTTGTCGAAATGGCTAATGACAACGAGGCGGAAGCCGCGATCGAAGCCTTGAACGGCAAAGACAGCAACGGTCGCGCACTGACCGTCAACGAAGCAAAACCCCTCGAACCCCGCGGTGACCGCGGTGGCTTTGGTGGCGGTGGACGTCCTCCCCGTAGCGGCGGCATGGGCGGCGGTGGCGGAAGACGCTTCTGATTCCTGACTTGGGCATTGACAAATCACATTCCCTAACAGGAAGTGTTTTCTGACAAAGCCTGACGACGCAAAAACTTCTGTTTCTTTATGAAGCAGAAGCTTTTTTTTTGTTTAGGTTAAATAACGGTTTCACGATGAGAATTAAACAAATTCTATGGATCGTATACCTCTTGTGCGGGAGTTTTCTCCTGGCAAGCACGCTGCCAGCTCAGGACGAAGAAGCACCCGACGGGACATCCATACTGCTACCGGCCAATGATTCGCCTGCTAGAGAAGAACTGTTCACTCATCCGGCAATCGATTGGCAACAACTCAAAATCCTGGAATTAGATCAAGAGGGTATCAACTGGCAACAGGATTGGTGGAAATATTTGTTGATGATGCTGTTGGGACTGTTATGCCTATGTTTGGTCGTGTACCTGACCAAAGTACTATTCTGGCTTTTCGGAGTG
>JBAXYW010000411.1:0-3940 GCA_041670605.1 Lentisphaeria bacterium | reverse complement strand
CGCTCTATCGGAAAATCCGTACCTTTGGGATTACTTTGCCTGAAGAAGACGGCAGAGGAAAACGCCAACAATAGCGCATTATGCACGATTGATGGCAAAAGAGTCTTTGCTGAGTTACGCTTCGCTTGCCCGTTTTAGAGGTGAAAATGAGCTTTTTGGGTCGTTTTGTCATGCGTCTCAAAACGGGCGCGAACGATGAAGCGCCAGCGTCCTCGCCGGCATCCCATACATTCGTCCCATACGTCCCATACGTCCCATACGTCCCATTAGACTCAAAAAAGCAAAAAATCGATTTGAATTTGCTTTTAATTAGGCTGGTTGTATGTTATGACAAACACCTTGGGGGGGGTGCCTCAAGGTTGTATTTAGTTTTGGGCAGTATTTCTGCCTGATATGCTACAAGATTCAAAAAAAGGAGAAGTGACATGGAAGAGGAAAAAAATGGGATGCCCTTATTAGGTGATAAATTTCCCGAGTTGTCGGTCAAGACGACGCATGGACCGATGAATATTCCAGGCGATTTGAAAGGCAGCTGGTTTGTACTTTTCAGCCATCCTGCCGATTTTACTCCAGTTTGCACGACGGAATTTGTCGCCTTCCAGAAGCGTTATGATCAGTTCAGAGCGCTGGGTTGCAAACTGGTTGGCATGTCGGTCGATCAGGTCTTTTCCCATATCAAGTGGATTCAATGGATCAAAGAAGAACTCAAGGTCAATATCGAATTTCCGGTGGTTGCCGCGAATGACAGCGTTGCCATGAAGCTGGGCATGCTCCATCCTGGTAAAGGCACCAATACTGTTCGTGCGGTTTTTATTGTCGATCCGCAGAGTGTTATTCGCTTGATCATGTACTATCCGCAGGAAATCGGGCGTAACATTGATGAAATCGTCCGTGCGGTCAAAGTTTTGCAGATTTCGGAAAAAGGTGTTGCGGTGCCAGCCGGCTGGCCGAACAACGAATTGATCAAGGATCATGTCATTGTGCCGCCTGCGACGGATATGGATACCGCTGCAAAACGGCGCCAGCAATACGAATCATTTGACTGGTGGTTCTGCCATAAGTCCCTGGATTAATCCTCACTTGGGCAGTACGTAAGGAAGATCACGCTTCTTTCTGCAGAGCTTTTCCTGACACCAGTCGGTGATTCAGTTCTTCAGAAGGCAAGCGTGATTTTTTTTTCAGAGTCCAGAGTCGCGTATATGCAGAACTCCCCCGTGTTTTGCATGATCTGTTCAAGAAGGAACGTTTTACAAAGGAGGGAAAGTTATGTTATTTCAGCAATTCAAGGTGGATGGCTTGGGCTGTTTGTCGTATATGCTGGGTTGTCCGGCGGCTGGGACAGCCTGTGTTGTTGATCCAGAACGGCATGTTGAGCGGTATCTTCAGGCTGCCGAACAGAATGGCCTGAAAATCACCCATATCTTCGATACCCATCTGCATGCCGACCATATTACCGGCAGTGCCGAACTCGCTGCCCGTACCGGCGCGGATATCTATGTCCATCCCGGTGTGCAGGCGGTTTATCCGCATAAAGACTTGCACGAAGGCGAACATTATCGTTTCGGTGCTGCGGAACTCGAGGTGTTGGAAACCTTTGGACATACCCCAAATTCAGTTTCTTTTGCCGTGACCGACCACGGGCGTTCTGAAGATGTGTTTGCTCTTCTGACGGGTGATCTGCTGTTTGTCGGTGATATTGGCCGTCCTGATTTGGCCGGCAGCGATCTGCTCGAAGAACAGGTGCGCAATCTGTATGATAGCCTGTATAAAAAACTGGCTCGTTTCCCGGATTGGGTCGAAGTCTATCCTGCCCATGGAGAAGGTTCGCTTTGCGGACGCGGTATGAGTGCCAAGCCCATGTCAACCCTGGGCTTCGAACGCCGCAACAACCCTTTGTTGAACAATATGCCATTTGAGGAATTTCATCGTCAGATGACGACTGGCTTCCAAGTGCGCCCGGATAATTTTGCGGTGATGGTGGATAAGAATCGGCGCGGGCCGGCGCCTCTGGCCAAGGCCGCCCCGTTTCTGGCGCTGTCGCTGGAAGAAGTCGAAAAGGCTCTGGCGAAGGGGGCTCGCATCGTCGATACCCGGGTGCCCAGCGCATTTGGCGCAGCCTTTATTCCCGGTTCTGTGAATATTGGTTTGACGCCGGCTTCCGTAAACTGGCTGGGCATGGTATTGCCAGCGGAAAGCGATATCATTATCATTGGCGACAGCCCGGCCAAAGCGCAGGAAGCCGCTTATGTCTACCGGCGAGCCGGTTATGATCGGCTGATCGGCTATCTGGGGGACGGGATCAGCAGCTGGGCGGCGCAAGCCAAACCGCTGGACTACTTACCGCAATTGTCGCCGGCCAGCCTGCAGCATGTCATGAAAAAGTATTCCAATCACCTGGTAGTGGATGTACGTAGCCCTGCCGAATGGGATGGGGGACATGTCGAAGAAGCAAAACATATCCCAATCGGCAAAATTTTCCACCAGGAATTCGAATTGGATAAAAATCAGCATATTACCGTCGTCTGCGGTTCGGGATACCGGTCCAACATTGCCGGCAGTTTCCTGAAATCTCTGGGCTTTGAGCATGTCTTCAGCCTGATTGGCGGTATGACAGCCTGGAAGGCACTGATGAAAAAGTAAGCCGGAAACGCGGAGTGAGCAATCAATCGCCCCATTTCCTGATTCTTCCCGGAAAGTGGCCGGAGCTTCCCGCTCCGGATCCGCTCCCGCTCCCGGACAAATCCGTCGGGTGTCGAGACTTCTGCGGAACCTAGGTTATCTGTGGGATTAGAGTGCTCTTACAGGGCTTGGATTTATTTGTATGCTACCCAGGGCGTTGCCTTGGGCTTTCATAGCACTTCCCTTTGGCGCTCTAAATTCCATGCTTTCGAGGAAAACGCATGCAGTAGAGAAGCAAACAATCCTTACAACCGAAGCTGCGATTCGCCCTCATCTCTTCAGATGCCAAGCGCATACGAATCATAACGCCCCAAAGCAGTGATTTTATTGGGAAGGCTGGTGGATTTTACAATCCCTGATTGCCCTGCGCATTTTTCGCAAAACGCCTGCATCCCCAAATGGGCGTGGTTCAAAACAAGATTTCTTGCAGAGCATGGTTACAATGTGGTTTTAACGGCCCGGAGGGCCGGTTTTAGATTAGCCCTTTCAGCATTCTCTCTGGTCTTAATAAAAAAGGTACATTTTTTGTACGGCCCGGAGGGCCGGCTTTAGATTAGCCCTTTCAGCATTCTCTCTGGTCTTAATAAAAAAGGTACATTTTTTGTACGGCCCGGAGGGCCGGACAGTCATAACCCTCGGTGACCGAAGCCCGGAGGGCCGGTTTTAGATTAGCCCTTTCAGCATTCTCTTTGGTCTTAATAAAAAAGGTGCATTTTTTGTACGGCCCGGAGGGCCGGCTTTAGTTTAGCCCTTTCAGCATTCTCTTTGGTCTTAACAAAAGAGGTACATTTTTTGTACGGCCCGGAGGGCCGGACAGTCATAACCCTCGGTGACCGAAGCCCGGAGGGCGAGGGAACCGGGGGTTAGGAGACTCCCAACAAGACAAGCGCCCGGAGGGCGCGACATGCAAAGCCAGGGATTGCACGTGATAGAATATTTACAAGAAGTTGATAATAAACTGGATGAAGAATCTGAAGGCGATGAAGTCCGTCTGGTTATCTCGTGAGGAAAAGCCAGGAGGCTGCTCCGGCCTCGTTTTTTTTAAATATAAGGGGAAGCATGATAGACTGGGGACTCTGTTGCCTTTTTCTGGAAGAAAAACTGCATTTTCGCACGGCTCGTTATGCCGTTATGCAAAAAAAATCCCGGGATGAGCAGCTGCATTTTCTTTCCGGTATTTGCCGGGACAATTCGCAGACCCTGCTGCAGACTTTGCAGCGTTTGCCGGCCTTGAATATTCAGGCCTTCCGAATCAGCTCGG
>JBAXYW010000410.1:0-3982 GCA_041670605.1 Lentisphaeria bacterium | reverse complement strand
GTATCGTATTTTTCAGGAAGCCTGTGAATTATCGAGTAAAAATGGTTCGACGTATTTTATTTTTGACCGTGACGAGGTCACCTTATCGGCTTGCTGTCGGCTGCGTACGACGATTGATGACAACCGGATGTTGCGGCATCCCGAGTCGATGCGTTTTTGCGGTTTTCAGAATGTGACGATCAATGTTCCACAGGCGGGTTATCGTGCTTCCCGTGCCGGCCAGAAGAATTTGGCGGGTTTGTTAGGTGAAATTGACAAGACGATGGAGCTTGCGGTCAAGGCTCATCTTCAGAAGAAAAATAAGATTGCCGAGATGATGTCCGAGCCTGGGCGTCCTTTGTGGCAGATTGGGCAAGTCGCCTGCGATGGGCGTCCTTATGTTGAATTGGACAAATGTACTTACATCATTGGTTTGATTGGGATCAATGATGCGGTGAAATTTCTTTTGCAGCAGGAGCTTCATGAAAGTGAAGAAGCGTTGCAGCTTGGTCTTCAGATCACGGCTCACATGTATTTGAAAGCCAAGGAATACACGCAAAAATACAACTTGAAATTCACGTTGGAGGAATCGCCGGCAGAAAGTGCGGCCCGCCGTCTGGCGATGACTGATTTGATCTATTATCGGGACGAAGCATTGAGCTGTTACAAGGGTGACAGCGAGGATGTGGCTTACTACAGTAATTCGATTCATTTGGCGGCGGAGGCACCGGTTTGCTTGGTTGAGCGTATTGAGAAGCAGGCGATGTTCCACGGGATCATCGAATCTGGCGCAATTACGCATGCGTTTATCGGAGAAGAAAAGCCCTCTGCAGTGGCGATTGCAGCGTTGATGGAAAAGATTTTTCATCGCACCCAGTCTGCTCAGGTGACGATTTCTCCGGAATTCACTTATTGCAGCAGTTGCGGACATCAGGCTCGCGGTCTTCAGGAAAAATGTCAGGAATGCGGTTCGACGGAGGTTGTTGGAGAGACTCGTGTTGTTGGATATTTCAGTAAGATTCAGAACTGGAATACCTCGAAGCGCTATGGGGAATTAGTGAATCGTCAGCGGGGGCGTTATGCCGTTGAAACTGCGGAAGATTCGCATCAAATGGTAACGGCAGCAGGGGAGTAAAGAGATGTCAAATTCAAACAATAAATTGATTGTCAATGTTTTTGGCAAGGAGGGGTGTGCAAAATGTACGATGTTGAATCGTCGTTTGGACAAGCTGCTCAGCGAAAAACGTTATTCCGGCTTTGTGAAAAAGTATCATGATGTGATGTCGGAAGCTGGCTTGGTTCCCTTTTGTTTGGCGCAATGCCTGAATCCCAGCCGCATCCCGGCAATGTTGATTTCCCAGTTGCGGGAAGATGGAATAGAAGAGTATATGGCAAACCCGGAACCTGACCGCAAGGATGAAGTTTGCAACTATTCCAGACTTTATCAGTACTTGGGATTGCAGACGGATTACAGCGAAGAAGGGAAGGGTATTATCACGCCCGAGATGCTGGAAGCCATTCTGGATAAGGCACTGAATAGTTGATCGCAGTTCGTTGGTTTTTTAGAAGATTTTTTTTTGTAAATGATTCATGCAGAGTATATTGCATGACATAGTTTTGCTGTGGTTTTAATGGCTTTCCGGGTTGGGAACCACACTCGATAAATTATCCATAACTGGTTGATAATAAACGGGATGAAGACTATGAAATCAGAAGATTTTTCCGTGTCCGTGTCTGTGTTCATTGATGACAACGAAGCACGCTAATAGATACCAGCAAGGTTTATTAAAGTTTTTAACTCAGAAGAGGAAAGCGGGGATTTGCTAATTCATGTCTGAAGGAACTTATTCAGCGGTGTATGCTAGGATGCTTCAGCCGACGATGGTTGATTATCCCGGTAAAATGTCGGCTTTGTTATTTACGCGAGGCTGTAATTTTCATTGTGGGTACTGTCACAACCCCAGTTTATTGGCAGGGGGCGAGAAATCGTACACCTGGGAAGAATTAGTTCTTTTTTGTAATGAATACCGAAAACAATGGGTGGATGCGATCACGATTTCCGGCGGGGAACCGACTCTGCAGCCGCAATTAACCCAAACGCTGGAATTTTTTCGTTCGCGCGGTTTTTTGTTGAAGGTCGACAGCAATGGATCCAGTCCGGAAGTTCTTCAGCGTATCTTGCCATTGGTTGATTATTTGGCAATCGATGTCAAATGCAGCTTGGGAAAATATCCGGCATTGACGGGTTGGCTGCATCCGGAAGCGCTCGTGAGCTCGATTGATTTGGTGAAAAAAGGAGCTCGGGATTATGAATTTCGCACGACAGTCGTCGAGAGTTTCCATGCGGACGAGGAGATTCTCGCCATTGCCAAGCTGGCACAAGGTGCGAAACGCCTGATCTTTCAGCCATTCCTGCCGCATCCAAATCTCCCGGAAGAAGCATTTCGGGGACTTCCACGTACCCGCCTGAGTTTTCTTCAGCATGCTGTCAAACTTGCGTCCCCCTGGGTGGAAAAATGCTTTGTCCGGGGAGAAAGTTGAGACACCTAGAAAAATCGGCCTGTCTTCCCGATTGGGACGGCAGGCTTTTTTTTGCGGGATGGAAAAAGCGGGTTTTGGCTAACATTTCGTCATCGAGGGTTTATAGTTATACGGATTGACGAATCTGGAAATGGTGTTTTATCAGGAGTTGAAAATGGATTTATTTGGTTGTTATACAGCGTTAGTTACGCCCTTCAAGGAGGGCGAAGTAGACTATTCGTCTCTGAAACTCTTGATTGAAGAGCAGATCAAGGCAGGTGTCACCGGCTTGGTACCAGTAGGAACAACCGGAGAATCCCCGACGTTGAACAATGATGAGCACATGAAGGTGATTGAATGCGTCACCCGGCAGGCGAATAAACGTTGCCAGGTGATTGCAGGTACCGGAGCGAATTCCACTTCGGAAGCGGTTTATCTGAGCAAGTTGGCGGCGGACATCGGAGTGGATGCGACCTTGCAGGTTACTCCCTACTATAACAAGCCCAACAGCGAGGGGCTTTACCGGCATTTCTTGGAAGTGGCGGAAAAATCCGGGCTTCCGATTGTGCTTTACAATGTCCCCGGGCGGACTGGCAAAGAGATTCCGCTTGATGTCGTCGCCCGGCTGGCGGAACATCCTCTGGTAGCTGCGATCAAGGAAGCCGGCGGTAGTGTGGATCGGGTCAGCGCCATACTCGACGTTTGTTCACTCACTGTTTTGAGTGGTGATGACAGCTTGGCTTTGCCGATGATGTCGGTCGGAGCCCGTGGCCTGATCAGTGTGGCTTCAAATCTGATTCCGGCGGAGATCAGCACGATGGCAGCTTTGGCGTTGCAGGGAGATTTTACCGGCGCGCTGGCGATCCACCGCAATTACTATCCCCTGTTCCGGGACTTGTTTGTGGAAAGCAATCCCATTCCAGTGAAAGCCGCGCTGGCGGCACTTGGTAAAATTAGCGAGGAATACCGGCTGCCACTATGCCAGATGAGCGATTCCAACCGGCAGAAATTGCTGTGTTCTTTGAAAAAAGTCGGCATTTTGTAACCGCTTTCAAGAGCGCATTGCGCTGTGAGTCCCATTATGAACGAAAAAAAAGGTTTGATTTTTGAACTGATCGATTTGCCCGCTGAGGGGATCAAGCTCAAGGGGACCGTTTCCTTTGCTGAACTTGATATTGCAGAAGAAGATCGCTTCTATTTTCCGGAAGATTTATATTATGACCTAGTGTTGGCGCCGGCCGGCGGCAACACGGTGCTTGTGCGGGGCAGCGTCAAGGCCAATATCGCGATTATCTGTGATCGCTGTAACCAGGAAGGACGCCTTTCGCTGGCCTTTGCTGAAGTCTGTCACCAGCACGAAAATGCATATGGAAAAGTTCTCGATTTGACGCCGGACATTCGAGAAGATATATTAATAACTTTTCCGCAAAAATTTCTTTGTCGTTTTGATTGTCAGGGTTTATGTCCGTTATGCGGGCAGGAT
>JBAXYW010000409.1:0-3985 GCA_041670605.1 Lentisphaeria bacterium | reverse complement strand
CCTGGGAGCGATCCATGACGTCTTGGAAGAAGGGATCCAGCAGTAGATTCATCAAGTCGGGGTTATGCTCAAAGGCATCTTTGATCTTACCCAAGAAACGGGAGCGGATAATGCAACCACCGCGCCACATCAATGCAATTCCGCCATAATTCAGTTTCCAGCCATATTCCTTGGCAGCAGCCATCATCAGCTGATAACCCTGAGCATAAGAGATGATTTTCGAAGCATAGAGGGCAACACGCAGGTCGTCGATCATCTGCTTCTGATCACCACTGAAGGTGGAAACATGCCCCGGCAACAGTTTGCTGGCCGTTACGCGTTCTTCTTTGATAGCGGACAGGCAACGAGCAAAGACGGCTTCCCCAATAAGGGTCAACGGCATGCCGGCATCCAGAGCCGCAATAGCTGTCCATTTGCCAGTGCCTTTCTGCCCGGCGGTATCGAGGATGAGGTCGACCACTTCATTGCCGTCGTCATCCTTATAGCCGAGGATGTCGCGGGTGATTTCGATCAGATAACTGTTCAGTTCGCTGTCATTCCATTCACTGAAGACCTTTTGCATTTCGTTGTTGCTGAGGCCGATTGCTTTCATCATTTGGTAGGTTTCGCAGATCATCTGCATATCGCCGTATTCAATGCCGTTATGCACCATTTTGACAAAATGTCCGGCGCCGTTTTCACCGACCCAGTCACAGCAGGGTTCGCCGGATTCGGTTTGGGCGCAGATGGTCTGGAAAATCTTTTTCACATGGGGCCAGGCTGCAGGGGATCCGCCAGGCATCAAGCTCGGGCCAGTAAAAGCGCCTTCTTCGCCGCCGGAAACTCCGGTGCCGATGTAAAGAAGTCCTTTGCTTTCGAGGTATTTGGTGCGCCGGGTGGTATCCGGGAAATGGCTGTTTCCACCGTCGATGATGATATCACCGGGCTCGAGTTCCGGGATCAACAGTTCGATAAAATCATCCACAGGCTGGCCGGCTTTGACCATCAGCATAACTTTACGGGGGCGTTTTAGGCTGGCAATCAATTCTTTGATGCTGTGTGCCCCAATGATTTTTTTCCCGGCAGCGCGATCGGTGAGGAAGGCATCGACCTTGCTGACCGTGCGGTTGTAGCAAGCCACCGTAAAGCCCTTGCTTTCCATGTTCAAAATTAGGTTTTCTCCCATGACCGCCAAGCCAATCAGGCCGATATCAGCAGTATTGTTCATCGTTCTTTTTTTCCTTTCAGGAGTTTGTGAGTGGCATTATGTAAAACAGATCAGGCTTTTTCCCAGGCTGGTTTTTCGGGCAGAGCGCGGTCAAATTCGGCCAGCAGTTCATTCTGGTAGGCTCCGGCAAAGGTGCCATTGAAGAAACGCGCAATCCCGTCGGTGAGGAAATTCTGCCAGGATTTCTCTTCTTCCCCAGGGATGACGGGGAAAAAGAGAGCCGCATTGGCTTTTGCGGCTTTGTAATCACCAGGGGCATCACCAACCATCAGGATTTTTTCCGGCGCGTATTTTCCCTTGGCGGCAAACGCGAGGTGTTCGGTCTTGGTGCCAGCTTCCTGCCCGGCGATGAAATTCACCAGAGGGTCAATATGATGTTCCTGCCATTCCCGAACCAACGCTTCCACCGGAGTCTGACTGACCACGATGGTGTCGGCCTCCTGGCGGATTTTTTCCAGGCATTCGCGAACGCCCGGGAAAGGCGGCACACCAAAAACCAAGTCTTTGATGCGAGCATCGACTTCCATTGACCAAGCCAAAATTTTCGTCAATTCCGGATTCTGAGTGGCGGCGACTTTCGCTTTCAAGGCCGGAATGCCGAGTTTGCTTTCGGAACGAATCCACTCATCCAGAGCCGGAATATTGCTGATGCTAATACCACGTGCTGCAAAAACTGACCATTGGCCGATCAGCTTCAATGCCTGTTGCACTGCCGGATAGCGATTGACTCCACGGTTCTTGGAGTACAGATTGACAAAGAGCCAGACCTCACGGGCATATTTGCTGGCAGCTTGCAGGTTGAAATGTTTGATGAAGGCCGGGCAGAAACATTCCTTCTGCTTGATTTCCATCGTGTCAAAAATACAGCCATCACTATCGTAACCGACAAAAAAATCGTGTTTTTTTGGCAGATTTTTCAACTGAGTCACATAATCCATGCGATGTTCTCCTGAATTAAAGATTTGTCATCATCGGGTTTCTGGTATCCGGTAAAAAAGATAATATATCCGCTCAGAGCAGTATTTTCGCCCCAGGCAGTTCAGAGAGAGCCTTGCTGACGGCTCGAAATACGGCTAAATTTGGAATGTTGGCACTGATCTGCCAGGTGCAATAAAGCGCCCCGGAAGAAACATTCCCGGCAGAAAGATTCAACAGAGATAAGCCCAAGCCGGAAAAAATCTGTTCGATTCCTTTTTGTGTATCGCTGATTTCAGCCTGTACAATCAGTCGGGTGTGCCAATCCAGTGGAAATTGCAATTGTTGTTTGGAATCAAGAATATTTGACATAGGGAAAAAGTTTGGGTTCGGTACAATGTGGAGGCCAAGCTAACGGCGTCTGGTCGACGACGATGAAACGTGAAGCAATTTCCGGGAATGGGCACGGGCACGAAAACAGATTCGCCCGCCCTGGTTCAAAAACCTTGGGCGGGCGAGTCCGAGACAATGGAATCAACGGCTTTGAAAAGCGCTGATCCCTGATCAAGGATTACATGGCAAACAAATTCGCATGCTCCGTCTTAATCGCCTCGAAGTTTTCCGGAGTGATTAGCAGATAACGTTTGTCAAATGCTTCCTGAGCCGCCTTTGGAAGAGGTTTGTCATCGTAGATCGCTTTGGGATTATAGGTAACTGCAGCAATTGCGGTCGGAGCAATGGAAGCCTGTTTTTCACCAATCATGAAAAATTTGCCCATGGTCATGGTATCGCCACCGACTAAAACCAGCTTTTTGCCAGCCATGTTTTTCATGACAGAAGCAACATTACCAGTATGCGGGATACCAATCAGCGTGATGAAAATATCGTAGCTGTCTTTGGCAGGCAAAATTTCTGTTAATTTTTCGGCCGTAAACCACATTTCCATGGGTTCCATCATATCAGGCATGTCCATGGGTTCGCCGTTCGGACCGGTGACCATCTCTTTTTTCTCTTTGATTGGCATTTTGGGGGCAATTTCTGAAACGATTGTCAGCTTGTTGTCAAGTCCTTGTTTGAGGCCTTCCAGAATCGGATCTTCACGCTGGATCGCTTCACCATACATATCCGTACGCAACATGGGGTCGACCATGATGACCACTTTGGATCCAGCATATTTATTGGCTAGATATTTCCCCAGTTCGCGCGTCTGGATACGTTGATATTCAATTTCGCGGTCTCTTGCTTCTTTCATGTCGTCGCCAGCGATCGTACGTTTAATTCCCCAAAGAGCAGCAATAATAGCGATAATCGCACCACATACTGCCAAAGGCTGACCCCAGACTGCGCCTCCCTTGGACTTGTTCATCCCTACAATTGCAAGAATCGCACCAATTGCCATGATTACAACACGAATGATTGTTGATGTTTCCATTTTTCAGCATCCTTTATTTTTTACGCATAACCAACCGCCAATCGAGACTTTTTTTAGCAAATCCCGGCTGGCACCCCAAACACTTTATTGTAGAGAAAAAAAGAAAACGAGCCAATACCGCATCGACCATCGTCAAGAAACAATCTTTAGAAGCAAAAAAAACACCAGACCGATTTGCCTAGCAGCAAAAGGAACAATCTTCCACTATTTTCTCTATTACAGATAACGCTTCTTCAAGTTACATCATCTTTTCATTACGGCAAGTCCTAATAAGAAAAAAAACCGAAAAAAGATCTTTTTTGTTTGACCTTAGTCTTCTGATGAACGAAAAGGGTGCATTAGTCTCGCATAATTGTGTTATCTGGGTATCTGCTTGATGATCCCGATTGAATTTCCACATTTGGTAGTTGGCTCATGAGTCACAAGCAATT
>JBAXYW010000408.1:0-3987 GCA_041670605.1 Lentisphaeria bacterium | reverse complement strand
TACCCATAATGGCTTCCTGAAAAAAATTGACTCTCCGGAACAATGGACAAGCGTTTCGGGAATTATTGACATCCCGGAAAACCCCAACATGTTCTGGCTACGCATCACTGGCACTCTCGACCTGGACAACCTGCTGATTCTTCCTGCTCAGGAAGAAAATATGCCGACTGCAGAAAAACACCAATAGTTACCAAGACAGGAGGTTTTTGATGGAGTTTTCAAATTATTGGTACTCTGATTTTATGAGTTTTCGAAGAATACGATTTTTTACTCTTATAGAGCTGCTGGTGGTGATTGCGATTATCGCCATTCTGGCGTCGATGCTTCTGCCGGCCTTAAGCAAAGCTCGTCAGCAAGCCGCTAGCGTTGTCTGCAAAAACAATTTGAAACAGCTTGGTCCCGGCTGGTCACTATATGCCAGTGACTATGACGGCTGGGCTTGCGGCCCTTTTCCCGAATACGCTGTTGCTGGAACCAGCACCAACTGGGTGTTGTTTATGTCAGAAAAGGATAAAAGTTCATTTACCAAAGCTGGGTGCAATCTAGGCTATATCCCCATTGGCTATCCGCCTGGGCGCCAAGGTGTAGCCCGTTGCCAGGGCTGGGCAGCATCGGATGCTGGAACCCTAGTGATTTCGATTGATTACGGCTTGAATTATATCGATAATTTTGTAGCCAGCCATCCGGGTTCAAGCCGGGGCTTTGTACTTTATGAAAAGATTGCCCAGCCCAGCTCCTACGCATGGCTCTTCGATGCGCCGGAATACTATAACCAGATCCATTATCGGCATAACCAGGGTGCCAATGTTTTCTATCCGGATGGACATGTCGATATCGTCAACATGAACCAAGTGACGGCCAGTAACCGAAAATTCACCAAAGGGTTCTGGAAAGACGGTATCAGCAAACGATTCCCGTTCAACGGCGCCCTGCGATAATTTTCGCTCAATACCTAAACAAAGGACTCCCCATCATGAGAACATCCCACCTGCTTTTTCTTGTTTTTCTTTTGACCATGCTTTTTACCGTGTACGGAGGAGTGGATCTGGTCAAAAATGCCCGGCCTCAAGCATCGATTGTGCTTGCTGCGGATGCATCGCCAGTCGAGAAACATGCTGCAGAGGAACTTGCTTTTTTTATCAAAAGAATCACTGGTGTTTCCCTGGAAATTTCAGTTCAGCCCCTGCCGGGCTTGCTTCCAGTTCGCATTGGCAAAGCAGCTTTTGCTAGCATCAAAAGTATTCCGGAATACGGATTGATCAAAGAGGATGGTTTTATCGTCACTGCCGCTCCCGATGCGGTGCAACTGTTTGCCACAATCGAGCGGGGAATCCTCTACAGTGTCTATCATGTCCTGCACAAATATGGAAAGATCTATTTCCTTTATCCTGGTGAAGAAGGAGTAATCTGTCCGGAAAACCCCGACTTTTCAATCGCGGAAGGAACGGAGGTCAAAAATCCTGTTTTTACGGAAAGGCGTTTTAACCTTAACGGTGGCTCCGGCTGGACCCCTGATACCTACGACTGGTTGCTGCGAAATGGCCTGGTTCTGTACCACACCCCTTATGGTACAGAAAAGAAGGATGCAAAAGCACTGTTTCTGGAAAGCAGAGCTGTTGTTTTCAGCGAGGGTGGACACGATATGGGGGCATTATTAGTCGGTTATGGCGCCAATTATACGCAGAGAATGGAAAAACTTCTGCAGGAACAGCCGGAATTCTTCGGACTGGTCGATGGGAAACGCCTGCCAGCCGGTAATTTAAGCGGAGCATCGCAACCTTGCACCTCAAACCCGCAAGTTCTGCAAAAAATGTTGGAAAATTGTATTCAGAGAATTCAAGAATCCTGTGGAGACAGAGAAAATATTCGTGGTTTTTGCAACGATGATCATACGATCTGGTGTTTATGTGAAAACTGCCGGAGCTTAGACTCTCCCCTTGAAAATACCAGCTTCAACCGGCGCTCAACCCGATGGTGGCATTTTATCAATTTCATGGCCAAAGGGCTCCTGGACTCCGGAAAATGTCCAAACACCAGGCTTGCCACTCTCGCCTACCAGAATTTCCGCTTGCCGCCATTAGGTATTAAGCCTGACCCGCGTGTTTTAGTCGGTATTGCACCGCATCAGCGTTGTTACTTACACGCTTTGGACGACCCCTCATGCAGCATTAATGCTGAAAAATTCCGGGAAATGTTTGAGGCCTGGCATCGAGCTGGAATGCGCGCCTATACCTTCGAATACCATCCGGAAATGCCCGGAGTCACCAATTATCTCTTCAATGAAAAAGCCTGGGTCAATGACCTGAAATTCTATCACCGGCTCAATATGGCCGGCTATGGAATGGTCACCAATGCACCGGATGGAAATTATCCAAAAAACTCTACCCGATTCTACAGCCGCCAAAACCGCTGGATGAGTTCCTGGCAGCGACATTGGCTGACAGGGTATTTTTCTTGGAATATTGACGCCGATTACGAGGCAACCAGCGCTTTTATCAATCGCCTTTACTATGGCTCCGCTTTTCAAGAGATGAAAGAATATCGTCAGCTGCTAACTAACGCCATCCTGGATGCAAATCTTCACATGGGATATGGAACCCCAAATAGCGTTCTGGGAAAATGCTATGACCGCCCTGGCCTTCCCCAGAAAGCCCTCGAATGGCTCGATCGTGCCGAAAAAGCCGCCGGACAGGATGCTCTTATTCTTAAACGCATCGCCCTGGATCGAGAATATTTCAAACAGAATTGGGAAGCCGCTTATCAGGAATATCTGGCTTCCCGGCAACAAGAATATAACGCAACACGCCGAATGGAAAACATCGTAGTAGACGGAGAACTAAACGAACAGAACTGGAAAAATGCCGACTATATCTCGGATTTTAAAATTCCAGCCGATGGCCACTCTTCTGCGAAGGAAGCCAGTCCTGACACTTTTGTCCGCATTCTGTATGACGACGAGAATCTGTATTTTGGCGTGGAGGCGCTTAAAGCCAAACATGGCAATGTGTTGGCTCTGGCAAAAGCCGATGGTCTTTCCGCCCTTCATGGCAGCCATATCGAATTGTTCATCACGCCGCCCGAACTGAAAGGCAAGTATTATCAGCTTGGTTTCAGTGTCAATGGCAAACTTTTTCAAGCGTTGACAAGCACAGGCAGCACCCGGGAGGAAAGTGTCAAACTCAACCCGGAATACACGATCAAAGACTTGGCGGATCGCTGGATTCTTGAAACGCGGATTCCTCTTGCTGCACTTCATCTTACGATTTCCGACGGCATCGTCTGGCGTATCAATGTTGCCCGAGCTGCTCTTGATAGCTCAGAAAAATTGCAGTCCTCCAGTTGCAGCGGAGGGATCTTTCATGGTTCAGAAGTTCATCGCAGCGTGGCATTCGGAAAAACTGGAGCCATTCTCCGCAATGGTGATCTCGAAGACCTAGTCTCGGCGCGGGTGCGAAACTTCAAGGATCCCCAGCGTAAAGATTGGGAATACCACTCACAGACTGTTCCCAAGTTCTGGTTTTTTAATGAGAATAATATTGGACGAGTTGAAATGCGTTCTGACAGCCCTGCAGCCGGTAAATGGTATATGCGCATTGCGGGAACCAATGCCTTTGTGGGTCAGCCTTTAACGACTTCCGCGCAAAATTCTTCGAAATATTCGCTCTCCTTGCAAGCCCGCGGAACGGGCGAACTTCTGCTGCGCTTCCTCGTCAATGGCAAGTATTACAAAGGACAACAAAATATCGAAAACCTCGCTTCGTCTGAAAATTGGACCGGGATTGCCACAAATATCGAATACCCCGCCGGAGAAAAAGCGACTTTTTATATGCGCATAACGGGAAACATCGACGTCGATGATATCCGAATTTCTCCCAATGCGTCCGAAGAGGAAGAGATGCCCAACGCCATGAAGCACTGATTTGTTCTGAATGCGAATTTTCACTTGTTCCGTTCACAGAAGTCAACGGAGGAGAATGAAGACACTAT
>JBAXYW010000407.1:0-3993 GCA_041670605.1 Lentisphaeria bacterium | reverse complement strand
TATTCACTATGGTATTGTATGCGACGTAGCTGTTATCATAGTCGCTTTTCCAAGTAGTGGCATTGGTGGCGATGATCGTGCCAGCGGCATCCTTGAGTTGAAGACCGGCATTAATAGTTCCATCAAGAGGATTCAAAAGCCAGTCGGGCTTCAGGCTGTCCTGAGCATCAAAATAAACGCGAAGACGTTGAAGTTTATTGCGCTCCTGCAGACTCTCAGGATAATTGACATTCAACCCGATGGCATCAAGCTTACTGTTACTCCCAGTCGGCAAAAGCTGCTGCCCGACATTGACAAAATTCGTAAGAATGTCGTTGGTGACCGATTCAACGGTGTAGTCTGAAGAACTGCGGAAACGTTTATAGGTATACGGAGAATCAGTAGTAGTGCTGATCGTGTCATCACGGGAGCCGAGGAGATCACTGCCCCAGAGCTGGATGGAGAATTGTTCCCCTGGGTCAGCGGAAGAAGTCGGTTGCAGTACAAGGAAATAATCCGGCCCGGCATCGTTGCCGGAATTCGTCTGCGGAATCGCGCAGGCCACAAGATTCAGCTCAATCATGTGAATTTTGCCATCATTCCAGGTCATCGTGCTGATGGTTGGGAGCTGGTCGCTCGAGGTACTCACCCTGGTATCGGTTTCATCGTTGAAGATGCCGTCCCCATTATCCTTATAGATAGCGATACCACAATCGGCTCCGCTGGAATCAGGCTCGACGAGGTCGCTGAGCGTAAAGGTATTGCCGGAATCAATGACCTGAAAAGCCAGATGGCTGAAACTTTCTGTACTTGCTGCAGGCGCGACGATGTCGATGGCGAGAACGGCTGTTTTGCGGTTGGCGGCCAAATAACTTCCGCTGTCATTAACGGGTTCGGAAAAGAAAGTCGGCATCTTGGCAATGACAGTCTGCGTTATTGACGTATTATTGGTATTATAGCTGTCAAACTCCATTGTGGCTTCGACGGCATTATTCCCATATCCGAACAGTAAGTCTCCGTAGGGTTTAACGGTGGCCGTAATACTGTCGCCGTAATCGAGTCCGCGGTCAGTGCCGCTGTAGGAACGCCCTACCCCGCCGCCACGGACGCAGATAAAGTAGTCCATGCCCCTGAACTCGCCTTTGTTGCTCGGATTGGCGGGATCGAAGAAAAGGTCATGGTCGTAGAGCTCAATCGGATTCTTGGGCTTCAAAACAACAAAGAAGTAGTCGGTGGGCTCAGACGTAACGGACTGTGTTCCGTCCCAGCGAACACTGTTTGTGCCATTATAATAATACCATACTAAGTCATCAGTGGAGAGGGAGACGCAGGTATCGGGATTGCTCTGGCCGAGCATGGGATTGGAGGCATCGAAGCCTGAGCGCGGATCGAAGGTGCCGACAAACCTCGAAACCCCTGCTTTGTTGTCTTTCCACAGACTGACACCTGAGAATGCGTCGTCCGAAAGAGCCGCCAGCTTGTTCGGAGTGAAATCATTGTTTGTGAAACGCACCTTGATACTGTGCAAGGTCTCGTTGATTTCACTGGCCCGACTGTCAGCCATATTCAGCGAGAGAACAGGAACTGGAAGACCGTCAGCCTCCAAAGCATCGGGAACGTGCGGAATCATCTCCAAACCAATTTTAACACGACGACTGGTTATATCGTCAAAATTTTCTGCAAGTGCGTGGGTGTCACTGATAGATCCAGGGGTCAGGTCGATTCCATCCGGATCCTCGTCATTCTGGTAATAGAAAGTCAAATCGGTAACCTGCATCTGAAATTCGGCACCATACTTGGGCTGCTCTGTGACGGCGCTGCTGGAGGGATTTGCAGTCAGGCAGATAAAAAAGTCTACCTTGTCATCTGCAGTCGTATCAAGCTCAACGCCAGTGTCGGGAACGGTCAGGATGGCGGTGTAAGATCCGCTACCAGTCCACTTAGAATGGTTGACTTCACCGCTCATATTATCATACTTAAGCGCTACCATTAGATCACCATCATCATATTTGCCATTGCCGTTGCTGTCGCGCCAGAGAGAAATATTCGGGTACGGCGCCTGCAGGTCGTTGGCAAGATCCGTAGAAGGATTGAAACTTGAATTGGCCGGCTTCGTAATGGTAACGTTGATTTTCTTAAGTCGCTCAGCCGTACTGTTCTCATCACCTCGCAAAGAAGCGACGTTCAGACCCAAAACGGCAAAAGGCGTATTCAGCCCCATCAGTTCACGTTGAGCCTCACCAATGGCAGCAAGAGCACTTTGCCCATCAGTGACCTGGTTCCCCGTTGGTTTATAGAATTCCATAGCATTAACAGTAAAGTATTTGACTAGGGAATTCAGATAATCATCATGACTGGCAGGAGGAAAACCATCGTTGCCCGGGCCAATAGTGATACCAAAAGAGGTATAATAATCACTGGAATCTGTGGGATAAGCAAGCAGATCGACGACGTGGGCCTCGCAGGTGAGAAGATCAGCCGTACGGCCATTTTCACCATCCGGATCAGTCGCATTGGCACTTCCCGTCGGCGTGGCGGCACTGGGGGCATACGATCCAAGATTGGCATTAAATTCAAGAACTGCACGAGTATCTTCGCTACCAGTCAGTATTCCAAAAGTCTTTTTTTCATCCAGAGTTTTGCCAGGTACGCTGGCAGTCTGGACAGCAATCCAGAAAGTAGTGGTTTCGTTAACACCTTCAGTAAAAATTATGTCAGAAATAGGAAAATTCCAAGATGTGTTTCCACCCCCGGCTTGTGAGGACAGCAAAGCGATACCACCTGCAACACCGACTTGTTCGTGGGAAAACGTCGTTTCGTCGTACGACTGATACAAGATAACATTCTGAATAAGTGCGGCTTTCTGCCTTGAATCGGGATTCTCAGTATTCAGGGATACCACCAATTGAATGTCGTTGCCATAGATGATAGTTTGGTCAATTATCCAGTCCGTCCCATTCATTGAAGAATATGTCAGTGAGCTTTCGTTGGTTATCCTGGGATAAGCAGTAGCCACTGCACCGACATTGGCAGCAAAAGGAACGCCCGTGACGGGAGGAACGGCTGCGGGGTCGGCTGCGGTGTAGGTACCGGCAATGGAGGCCGCCGTCTCGGTCATGGTACGGGTAAATTTAAAGAGGACTGTCGGCTGACTGTTGGGCAGAATGGATTGATTCTCAATGGTCAGCTTTGTGGGTGCGCTGAAACTGGTGGTGTAGGTCGTGCCGGTAGCTGTTGCATCCGTCTGAGCAACTGCTGAACTGGTAACCATCAGGAATGCGGCGATCAGAATCAGCATTGCTTTGCCCTGTTGCAGCAGTTGCTTGCCACGAAGGAAGGTTGCCTCGAAAAGGCTGTTTTGTTTCGACATGAAAGAACCCCTTTGTTTTCGATTCATTATTACTTGTTTTTTTATTTTAATTTGATGCATTTTTTTTATAAGACTTTTGCGGGTGCAAAAAAGAACATTATTAATATTAGCAAATTCCATGCCATGATAATAGAAACAAACAGCCTTTTTCAAAGGAAAAAGGCATTTTTCCTTCTCATTTTTTAGAAACCCGGGGAAAACAGCGGTTTTCCACCGGAACAAATATTATCCTTCCCTGATTTTAGGAGAGAATAAATCTCTATACTATAGCTATCTGAGCCTGAAAAGCAAGGCATTCCAGAGCAGGTTTTCGCGATTTTTTTTTGCCGCAAAGATCCCATAATCAGCAGCTTAAATGAAGGAGACACAAGGCTGTACGCTATCGGTAGTGTCTCAAGCAAGTATTTCATCTACAGATAGAGTATTCCCCACCCCAAAACGAGCTTCAGCTCACGCACGTAGTACAGACTTCAGTCTGCGTCAAAGGTGAGCTTCAGCTCACGCACGTAGTACAGACTTCAGTCTGCGTCAAAGGTGAGCTTCAGCTCACGCACGTAGTACAGACTTCAGTCTGCGTCAAAAGCGAGCTTCAGCTCACGCACGTAGTACAGACTTCAGTCTGCGTCAAAGGTGAGCTTTAGCTC
>JBAXYW010000406.1:0-3994 GCA_041670605.1 Lentisphaeria bacterium | reverse complement strand
TTTCCGCCCATATAAGGGCGTAAAATTTCCGGAATCAGCACGGAACCGTCGGCCTGCAAATTGTTTTCCAAAAATGCAATCAGCATCCGGGGGGGTGCCACGCAGGTGTTGTTTAGGGTGTGACAAAGTTGCATCTTGCCGTTTTCATCCTTATAGCGGATCTTCAGGCGGCGAGCCTGTGCATCGCCTAAATTCGAGCAGGAGCAGACCTCAAAGTATTTCTTCTGGCGGGGAGACCAGGCTTCGATATCACAGGACTTGCATTTCAAATCCGCCAAATCACCGGAGCAGCACTCTAACTGACGGACGGGAATATCCATAGAGCGAAACAGCTCTACCGAGAGCATCCATAATTTTTCGTACCAGTCCTTGGATTCATCTGGCTTACAGACGACAATCATTTCCTGTTTCTCAAACTGATGAATCCGATAGATGCCTCGCTCCTCGATGCCGTGAGCACCTTTTTCTTTGCGGAAGCAAGGGGAGTAAGAGGTCAGGGTCAGCGGTAAATCCGCGCCCGGAAGAATCTGGTCAATAAACCGCCCAATCATTGAGTGCTCGGAGGTGCCAATCAGATACAGATCTTCGCCCTCAATTTTGTACATCATGCCGTCCATATCTGTTTGACTCATGACGCCTTCCACCACGTTTCCGTGAATCATGAAGGGCGGAATGCAATAAGTGAACCCTCTATCGATCATAAAGTCACGGCCATAGGCCAAAACGGCTTCATGCAGACGGGCAATATCTCCCAGCAAATAGTAAAAGCCATTGCCGGAAACGCGGCCCGCGGCATCCATGTCAATACCATGAAAAGATTCCATAATGTCGGTGTGATAGGGAATCTCAAAACCCGGGACTTTGGGCTCGCCAAACCGCTGTACCTCTACATTGTGCGTATCATCTGGGCCAAGAGGAACCGTGGAATCAATCATCTGGGGAATCACCAGCATCCGCTTACGAATTTTCTCATCCAGCTGCGTTTCCTGCTGCTGCAACTCAGAAAGGCGCTGTGCATTGGCTGTGACCTGTGCTTTTGCAGCGTCCGCCTCAGCCTGCTTACTGGGGTCTTTCTTCGCCTGCCCCATCAGCATTCCCACTTTTTTAGAAAGGGCATTTCGTTCAGAGCGCAGTTGATCGGCCTCTGCAATTGCGGCTCTGCGCTTTGCATCCAACACAATGACTTCGTCTACCAGAGGAAGCTTGGCGTCCTGAAATTTTTTCTTGATGTTTTCCTTAACTGCGTCCGGATTCTCCCGGACGAATTTCATATCCAGCATGGTCGTCCACCTCAAAAATTAAAATAGGGGTTTTGTAATGTTTCACGTGAAACAGTTCTATTTTACAGCTTCCCGAAGCTGTAAATAACGCTGTGCAGGAGCAGCAACAGATTGGCTGTCAGCAGGGAGCAGCTTGTCCAGCCCGTTGCTTTCCATATCGGAGATGGTTTGATTGCACGCATCAAAATCACCTGCGGCGTATTCCTGTTGGAGAAGATAGAGAGAATAGAGTGCGGTTGCCTTGTCTTCAGATGCCTGTGCAGCAGTATTGGCGGCATCCAATTCCTGCTGAAGTTGATCGCAGGAATCCTGTGCGGTCTTAAGATCATCCTGAAGGCGGACGTTTTCGTCCTGTGTGGACTGCACTTTCTGGAGAGCCGTCACAGAATCTTGTAGTTTGCCAATGACCTCGGAATTACTGCGTTGATGCATGACAAAGGAAATGGCCATCAGAATAAAAGCAACGATGAACAGAATCATAATATAGACAACAACTGGTTTCTTTTTTCCAGATGCCTTCTGTTCTTCAGGCAATTCCTGTTCTGGCGCACCACTGCTGCGTTTTTCAAATTTCAAGAGTACCGATCCTTTCGGAGGGGCAAAATTGCCCAATTGATGGTTATTCAGTCTTTTTTAACTGAATCAGAGAAAGCGCATCCAGCAGACCGTTCAGGTCATCCAGGCCATAATATTCCAGCTCAATGCGTCCTTTTTTCCTGCCTGTAACAATTTTAACGCCGCGGCCTAAGTGAGAGGCAAGCTGTTTCTGAGCCTCCACAGCATAATTGACATGGGTGACAGGGAGATTCTGCACAGGGGTTTTCTCTCCAGCAGCCAGCTTTTTGGCAAGAGCCTCTGTCTGACGGACGGAAAGTCCCCCCGAAATAATCGCTTTTGCGGCTAATTCCTGCTGAGTAGGAGATAGGGGCAGCAACGCACGCGCATGGCCTGCGGAAATTGCGTTCGTTTCTACCAGTTTCCAAAGGGCAGGGGGGAGCGTCAGCAGACGCAGTGCGTTTGTGACAGTGCTGCGGGACTTTCCAACCTGTTGAGCAGCTTCTTCCTGCGTCATATGATAGTTTTCAATTAAAGACTGAAAGCCAGAGGCTTCTTCCATGGGATTCAGGTCCTCTCGCTGGAGGTTTTCAATCATTGCCAATTCCGCTGCTTTTCGGTCGTCAGCCTCCATCACGATAATGGGGACTTCCTGCAGTCCTGCTAAACGGGCAGCACGCCAACGGCGCTCTCCCGCAATAATCTGATAGTATCCGGATTGCAGTTTCCGGACAGTCAGCGGCTGAATAATGCCATGCTCCCGGATGGAATCTGCCAAATCATGCAGGGCGGACTCATTAAATTGTTTGCGAGGCTGGGAAGAGCAGTTCTCAACCCGAGAAATCGGGACCGATAGCGCGCCCGTGGTCTCGGTGCTCAGCACATCGTCGCCAAGGAGGGCACCAAGGCCGCGGCCAAGGCCGGTGGGCTTTTTCGATGACATATTGGGACTCCTTTCAAGGAATTATGCCTTGTTTCGTTTTAAAAACTCAGCAGCGAACGCAGTGTATGCTTCCGCACCGCGAGAGAGACGGTCATAATTAAAAATAGGTTTTCCGTGACTGGGAGCCTCACTTAGTCGAACATTTCTGGGAATGACCGTTGCATAAACCTTGCCGGGGAAGTAATGCTTGACTTCTTCTGCCACTTGGAGAGCCAAGTTGGTGCGACCGTCAAACATCGTAAGGAGAACGCCTTCCAGAAAGAGATGGGGGTTCAAAGACCGACGGACAATTCGCACGGTGCTCATCAAATCGCTAAGCCCTTCCAGCGCGAAATACTCGCCCTGTACCGGAACGAGAATGGAGTCTGCGGCGCAGAGTGCATTCAGCGTCAATAGCTCCAGAGAAGGAGGACAGTCGATCAGCAGGAAATCATACGTCTCCTTAATTGGCGCAAGCGCTTTTTTTAGCAAAAATTCACGTTTTTCCATGTCAATCATCTCAACACTCGCACCGGCAAGCGCTTTATTTGAGGGAAGGACATCACCATATTTGGTTTTTACAATGGTGTTCTGCGCTTCCGCTTCACCAATCAGCACCCCATAAATCCCTAAAGAGACCGTCTTATCAATGCCCATGCCGGAAGTTGTATTGGCCTGTGGGTCAAAGTCGCAGACAAGAACGCGCTTGCCTGCTTCGGTCAACGCGGCTGTCAGGTTTACACAGGTTGTAGTTTTGCCGACTCCGCCTTTCTGGTTGACAATTGCAATGGTTTTTGCCAAAGCGGCACCTGCTTTCCAATGTAATATAATGCATTTAACTATTATAGCAATTACAAGGGAACCTTGCAAGGAAAAACCCAAAAAAAGAACGAAACTGAAAGAATGTTTCACGTGAAACATCAAAATTAGAAGTAAATAACAAGCACCCATATGTTTTGGTAAAACATATGGGTGCTTGCACTATTCTGTAATCAGCATTCCGCTTCTTGGAGGCAGCTGTAAAGTAAGGAATCCGTTTGGGGACCAATAGGTTTGCCCGGAAAGCAAATTATACGCAGCAGCTTTGCTCCAGGAAAGCGAAAGTTCCAGCGGAAAATCTCCGGCATTTAAGACCGTATACGTAGATTCGCTCTGAGTTGTACGAGCAAACGCCAAACCGGGACCGGAGGCATAGAGCCAGTGGAACGCTCCTAGGCGCAAGGAATCCCGTTCCCGG
>JBAXYW010000405.1:0-3994 GCA_041670605.1 Lentisphaeria bacterium | reverse complement strand
ATTCATGGCAATGATGCCCGGCATCGCCTGCATAATCGCCACCGTATCAACCATGTCCTCGTTACTCAACCAATTCCGCTTCTCAACAAATTCACGCTGCAACAACGGCAACATCGCCAGACCACCACCCAAAGTCACAGCCGATAAGCTGAAAAAAATCTTGAATAAGGACCAGATCCGCAAGCCTTTCCCCGGCATCTTGTTCTCCCTGCATTATTGCATACTTATTTGTAACAAATCTTACTGTATCATTTTCTTAGCATTCCGCAAATCAAATAAGCATTCCTATCTCCAATAGACTCCTCTTGTAGTAAGGAGCCGATAAAAAGCAAGTGGATTTTTTTCATTTTTGTGTTACCGTATTGCGAATGATTGATTCATGCTCAATAATCAGAATCAAAGGACATTGCCATATAGTTACAGAGTAAACTCGGCACTGTCAATTCCGTCTATTACAAAGCCATCAATAAAAAAGAAGTAGCAGAGATGCCCGAAGTTCGTTTTTTAGCTGAAGAAAAGGTCAAGGTCGACATTCAACATTTTCAGCATAGAGTCCCAGTTTCTACGATCTGTTCAGAGTTGAACATTCACCCCAACTTCTTTTACAATTGGCAAAAATATCGTTTCGTTTGTTTATTATACGGCTTCTCCTTGTTCCTCGGAGTCGGGCTCATTTCTGGTGCTGCGGAAGCCTTTCATCGCCTTCCTGACGTTGACTCACCTCACTGGAAAAATCAGTTATTGCAAAATCGCCCTTTTTTTTATTCTCTGCAGCCGGGTGCTTGGAGCGATCGTTTCCGTCCTTTGGATGAAACGGTTGCTGAGGGCCGCCAGTTATCCGAAACCAGCTTCGGCAGCGAAAATGGCTGTACCTTGCTGAGTCCAAGCTGGAATTTCCCCGCACCAAGTAAAAAAGCAGACCAGTTGCAGGGTGTCATCCCAAATCTGAGATATATCTGTTTCCGGGAAATTAAAATTTTCACCCCTGACAAACAAAATATCGCACCTGCTGCTGTCATCTTCAGCCAATCCCAGGGCGGCGGCCTGCAAAACGAAGGCTGTTTGACAGATGGTGATCTGGAAACTGGCACCCGCAGTCATTATCCCTGCATCGATCAGCCACAAAGCGGCTTTATCAGTTTCCATTTTTCAGAGCAACAGCTGATTGATACGCTTGAGCTACATCATGGCCAACGTAATGCAGTGGCCTGGGTCTCAGTTGCATCTCGATTCCGTCTCCAGTATCACAATGAACATGGCTGGGTTGATATTCCCGCCATGCAAATTAAGAACAACCAGGCAGCCAGCACCGAACATCGTTTTACCCCCATCCGCACGACTGCCGTACGCATTCTGGTTGAAGATCAAAGCGACCTTTATGATTATCGCGTCTTCCCCTTCTCAATGGAAAATCCCTTCCTCAAGCGCTTATCACAAGAAAAAATGGTGCGGCCAGGGCAACCTTTCTACTGGTGGTATCTGGGACATACCGGAGACCTCTTTTTCGGCTTCCCAAACCAGCCCAAGGTCGATCGGGACGGCTTTCAGCGCTGGCAGAAGAAGAACCTCGGCTTCTTCGGCTTTGCTCTGCTGGAATGGGATAATGACATCCTCAAAAGCTTCCTGCCGATGGGACGCGGTTTTGACCCCAAGTATGGTTTCGTCATTGAAGTTGATGGGCGCCCTCTGACCCAAGCTTATCAACGCGCCTGCCAAACCCGTATCGTAGAACGTCCATTCCCTGCGGCCTATGCGGTTGATCGAAAAGAACTGCTGCAGCAAATGGAAAACGAATTCCGCTATCAGAATCAAGTTCTTTTTGATGACGCCTTCACGGTACTAAGCCATACAACTTGGTATCACTATGCCTTGGAATGGGGAGCCCGACTTTTCATGCTGGAAAGCACCGGCGGTACGGCCAACCGCCAACTGCAATTCACCTTTGCCCGCGGGATTTCCCGACAATACCAAAAACCCTGGGGCGTTTATTTCGCTTATTTTCTCGGCGGCGGATACTTGGACTACCTGAATGCCCCCCAAGGCGTGACGGAAAACTATCACAGTGGGCCCCATTGCGGCATTTCTGCTTCTTCGCATCGTCGCCAATTGTACCTGGCTTACCTGAGCGGCGCGGCATTCTTCGATTTTGAACATCAGGACATCGTCCCTTTTATCCGTACAGAGCAAGGCAAATACCGCTTCTCCCCGCACGGCCAAGCAATGCTTGAAGTGCTAGAATTTTCCCGACAACACCCGGAAAGGGGCATTCCCTATACACCAATAGGTTTGCTTATGGACTACACCCATGGCTGGACCTTCTGGAATGAACCCGGCAAAGTATTCATGGGCTTTTTCCCGATGGAACGAGGCGATGCCATGAGTGACCGCTTTCTGGAAGCAATCTTTCCCTGGGACAAAAAGAGTTTTGAGGAAGGCAATGGTTATTGCATGACCAATGGCCCCTATGGCGATGTTTTTGATGTGTTGATCGCCAATGCCCCGACCAGACCGGCACCCGGGCTGCTCCAACAGTATCAGGCGCTTTTGCTTCTGGGAGATGTGGCGATTGATGCCAAACTGGCGCAGGATTTACAGGCTTATGTCGCCACCGGCGGTATACTGGTGCTCAATGAAACCCAGATTCGCAACAACGTCTTTCCAGAAACATTTACCGGGCTACACCTGCTGCCGGAGTATGAGCAGGGAAATAGTTCCCAGCGAGTCGCCGATGGTCATATTGTTGAAGAGAATACGCCTTTTTTGTATCGGAGAGCAGAATTGCTGACAGCCCAAGCACTGCTACTGGGAGCAAACGAAGACGTTTTGCTCAGTGAAAACCGGGTTCAGGACGGCAAGGTTCTCGTCAGCCTGCAAAAACACCTGCTGGCAGATAACCAAGAATGCAGCCCCCTGCCGGCTATCCACAATCTGCTCGCGGAAATTAGCAACAAGGTCTACCTGCCTTTCCAAGTCGAAGGCGATATCGAATACCTGATCCATCAACGTCCTGACGGCTGGTGGCTGTCACTGCTTAATAACAAAGGCGTTTATAAAAGCGGACGAAAGGCCGAACGCATCGATCCAAAAGACACGGCTTCAGTACAAATCCGCTACCGGGGCAAAGCCGACAGCATCAAAGAATTGATCTCCAAGCAAACAATCGACGCACAACTGCAAGCAGGAGAAAGCTGCTGGTCCATGCAAATCCCCCCCGGAGAAATCGCCATTCTGGAAATACAGGCGGAGAACGAAAACGGACGTTGACACCGGCCATACTGGTACTGCTCTGCCAGATCTTGTGGAAAACGCAACTCCGTTCGCAACATATCACCCCCGCTCAGCAGGGGAATCAAAACTTCATCAATAAAGGCCGTTTTCATGTTAGAAAAAGATTTTGAGTCTCGTCGGCAAGACCTTTTCGTGCGGGCCAGTCAAGAAAGCCTCGCACGTTGTGACCCTAAGGATGGCATTATTCACTCAGTTAAATATGCCGGCAAAGATCACTCTATGCATAGTAGAGCCGCCGGTTACGATATTCGCGCCATGGCAGAAGCAGCCTGCGCCTGGATGATGAGCGGCAATGAAACCAGGGCCAATTTGGCCATTGAACTGATTCTGAAGAACCAAGATATGAACCCCGATTCATTAACTTGGGGGAATTTCAAGTGGCACTCGGACTGGCCTTTGGCTTTGGATCCTAATGCAGTTTCTTTCATTGTCCCCCAATTATGGTACTTGGACAAATATGCCGGCGCTAAAATCAACCCGGAATTACGAATAAAACTACATACAGCGTTACGAAATGCCTGTGACGCCATAATGGCACATTGCTGTACTTTTCTCTACACGAATATTGTTCTCTTGAATCTGGCCTCACTACTCTGTATTGCAGATCGTCTCGATTGGGAACGACCCCGGCTCTTGGCTGCTTGGGCTTTTGAAGAGTGGCGCAATCGGATTGGCCATCTCGGAACCCTGCCCGAATATAATTGTT
>JBAXYW010000404.1:0-4008 GCA_041670605.1 Lentisphaeria bacterium | reverse complement strand
CCAGCGCATTTCATCGGACAAAAGTGATGCCGTGCGTTTAATCTGACATCCCCAATTGCAATGATGGTAATATTTTATAGTTTGATTATACTTCAATATTCTTTGCGGATTTCCAGGGAAAAATATCCGCTTCTTCCTTTGGTTACCATATTCTTCCCCTGTTTTTAGCCTCGTTAGCAAAAAAAGAGGAGAAGTCAGCTTTTGCGGATCTGCTGTCCTGTTCTAAGGTCCCAAAATTTTTTGTTGGTTTTGTCGTTTTCTTCCGTTATCAGACTTTGCAGTAGAGTTCTCATATCATCATCCGCCTGCATGAGATTGCATGTATAAGCGTAAACCATGCCGGTTCGATGATCAGCAAGCACCAGCGAACCTCCATAGCCACCATGCCCGAAAACAGAACCACCCTCTTGAATGGAATATCCGAGACCGTGAGCTGCCAAATCCCCGGGCTGGCTGATATCCATGCAAGCCTCATCAAGCAGGGCTTTGCCAAGGATATGCCCTTCGAGAAGGGCAGACAAATGAAATGCCATGCCCCGCGCCGAAGCAATGCAGTTGAACCCCGGCAGGCAGGCACGACGCACGGCATGGTTATTCATGATCGCTTCCAGTTCGTAATCCCAGCAGGGTGCCGGCAGTGGGGCTTTCGGATAACCGGGATTGCGCACCAGAGTCACGGTACGTTCGGATGCCTCGTCATCAACACCGAAAAAGATCATCCGCGTTGAATAGGGCTCAATGGCTTCTTCATTGATGATCTGCTGCAGAGACCGCTGCTTTGGGTCACTTCGAAGCATCAATTCTCCCAACAGCCAAGTATAATTGACCGATTGGTATTGAGTACGACTGCCCGGCTCAAATTCAACTGCGGCATTTTCCACGCGCTGCCGCATTGTAACCCAATCGGTGATTTCCTGGATACTGTTGTAAAAAGGTCTTTTGCAGACACCGGAACGATGCATGAAAATTTGCCGTACCGTAACGTTTTCCTTGCCACTGCAGGCGAATTCCGGCCATATTTCGCGCACCGGCTGATCAAGACGAAGTTCACCGCGCTCGACCATCCGAAGCGCAGCCGTCGTTACAAACGCTTTTCCGGTGGAAAAAACGGGAAACAAAGTATCGCGGGATACTGGTCTACTGCGGCTTTCATCCATAAAACCCGCACATACATCCACCAGGATTTCGCCGTTCTTCATGACAACCACCTGGGCACCGAGCTCCTTGCCAGCAGCCGTGCGTTTCACCAGAACATTTTTGAATTCTTCATTTAGAGACATAATGGGATACCTGTGTTCAAAATCCAACTGCTTTTTTAAATTTTTTCCAGCTTTTCGGAGAGTGCCTGATGGACTTTTTCGGAGAGCGAAGAGTAACTGTCGTTATTCTCTGGATAAATCGGCGGCAAAAAGGAGACGTTAACTTTGCGGAAGAAGTGAGGGATTTTTCTGCCGCGTGGCAGTACCTTGAATGCGCCATCAACGGCGATGGGGACAATCGGCACGTCAAGTTCTCTGCCAAGAATCGCGAAGGTATGCTTGAAATCCCCCAGATTGCCATCCAAAGTCCTGGTGCCTTCCGGAAAAATGATCACTTTTTTGTTTTTCTTGAGGACATCGGCCAGTTTTTGCAAAGAAAGCTTAAGGTCTTTGTTGATATCCATGACAATGACATTATGCCGATTGGCCATGAAACGCTGCCACCAATGCCGCACATGCTCGGCCTTAGCATAGAAAAAAGTATCCTGAAGAATCTTTTTCTTCAGAAAAGCCATGATAAACAGGCTGTCCAGATAACTCTGATGATTGGGAGCCAGAATACAAGCACCTTCCGGAACATTCTCTATGTTCTCTCCACGCAAACGAAAGAAACAACGCAGAAAAAACCCGGAGCAGAGATTCATCCAGTGAAAAGTCACCCAACTGCGAGGCAGTTTTACACTGACTTTCTCTCGCAAAACTTCCCCCCATTTGAAATGCTTGTCAGCAGACATGGTTTTCGACAAGCAATGCATATGTTCTGCTAAATTCCTCGGGGTGGGAAATTCCAGTAGGGTTTGTTCGTTAACCTCCAAGCCAAAGGTACCGCTTAAAAATACTTGAAAGCTGACTTTTCCAAGCGAATCCAGGCTTAAATCCAGTTCGAAATGATCCTCAGGATAGATCTCCTGCCCCGTCTGCCCTTCGAGAAATTCCTTGATTACACGATATTCTTCCAAATCCGGTTCCGGGGTTGCGGCGTTTTTTCTCTGGCGATTATTTTCCGCCAAAGCGGCCAACTCATATCTTTTCAGCTTCCCCAACCGGGTACGAGGCAATGATTCAGAAATCATAATGCATTTCAGAATTCGCTTGTAGCTGGACGCATTCTGATTATATTTGCTGACCGCATCCGCACGGATCGCTTCTTCGAGGTTGATAATCCCCCGTGCCTGCAAAGCCTTAACATTGGGAAGAATCAAAGCCTGCAGGGCATCGCCGGAAGCCAGGACCGCAACTTCGCTGATAAAATCGGTATATTTGAGTAATTTCTGTTCGATTTCCTCAGGATTAATATTTTTCCCGCTGGGCAGCACGATAATTTCTTTTCTGCGCCCCGTAATGAAGATATGTCCATCCTTGTCAACATGGCCGAGGTCTCCGGTATAAAACCAGCCATCCCGCAAGACTGCGGCAGTTTCTTCCGGGCGTTCAAAATAGCCTTTCATCACATTGCCGCCACGCACCGCGATTTCGCCATCGACGCAACGCACTTCATTACAGGGCATAATCTGTCCTGACGCGCCTTTTCGTCCTCCGCCTGGATGGGTAAACGACACCATCGGAGCGGTTTCGGTCAAGCCATAGCCCAGCAGGATTTCGAAACCCAGTGTGCGGAAGTCCTTGATGACTTGCGGGTCTATAGCTGCACCTCCGCAGGGCATATACTTGATCGCGCCGCCAAAACGCCGCTGCACGGTGCCGAAAAGCAATCGTGAAAAGGCCAAACTATTGATCCGTGCACAAAGGAAAAACAGGAACGAAGCAATCTTTTTTTGCCGGATTTTGCTCATCAGGCCATCACGGAGCAATATGAAGAGTCTGGGGACTCCTACAAACAGGGTCACCTTATGATCCGAAAGCGTGCTGAGGATATCGGCCGCCACCAGAGATGGAGCAAAAACGATGGTCGCTCCGATGGTGAGCGGCATCAACATCGTTCCCTGCAATGGCAACACATGATGCAAAGGCAGCAAAACCATGACCCGGTCATCGGAACAATAAATAGGAACTTCGGCTGATACGGAATGCAGATTGGCCCAGATATTCTGAAAAGTCAGCATGACTCCCTTGGGGCTGCCAGTCGTCCCGGAAGTATACACGATTACAGCAACATCCGAACTCGGAGGTTCGGCAATATTTGCTTGCTGTTCCGATGGCACCTGATCGGTCACTTGCATCTGCTCAAAAACCAGCACCTGAGTCGAAATGCCAGACAGCTCGAGCGCAGAACGCACCTTCGCAACATTGGATTCCGAACAAAAAACACTCGCCGGACGACAATCTTTCAAAATATAAGCGACTTCCTCCGAAGTCGATGCCGCATCCACAGGAACCGGGATCGCCTTGGACTGCCAGCAAGCATAAAAAGCATAAACCCATTCCAGCCGGTTTTCTGAAAAAATAAGGCAACGATCTTCCACTGCAGCGCAGCTTAACTGGCTGAACTGATATGCCTTTTGCAGCAATTCCCGATACGATATGCGCTGGTCTTTAAAAATGACAGCCACTTTATCGCTTGCTTCTAAAATTTTCATCTGAGCTCCTTGTCCAAGGAAAGGGTATTAAGCCGGGGATAGAGGAATCCGGTTCAAGACACGGACTGAAGTAAAAGTTGACTCTATAATATATCTCTTCAAGCGCTTTCATGCAGATACAGCCTCCGCCCATGACAAAAAAGAGAATCGCTTGAAGTAAGCAGAGCTTTTCGTTGCCTTGGGCGGGCTTTTCCGGCTTGTAAATTCTGCTG